>JAQIBW010000310.1 GCA_027858865.1 Sulfurimonas sp.
GTACAAGCTAGAAGTGAGTATGTGAAAATTAATATTAAAGTTATGTATTTCATACTAAAATTATAACCTCTGTTTTATTTACTTCACTCTAACTTTTATCTCACCATCTTGCATATCAAATAAAACTTTTGAACCTTCTACTACTATACCTTCTAAAATCAACTCAGCTAGTCTATCTTCTACTATTTCATATAGAGCACGTTTAAGCGGTCTTGCACCATAAACCGGATCAAAGCCAGCCTCTGCAATGTAAGCCTTAGCATCTTCACTTAGAGTGAGTTCTATATCTCTTTGCTCAACTTTTCTTTTAATATCATTAAAGAAAATATCTACAATATCTATAATTTGTTCACGTCCAAGAGCATTAAATATAACTATATCATCCAATCTATTTAAAAACTCAGGTTTGAATGCTTGCTTTAGCTCTTCTAAAACCATATTATCAAGCTCGTCAGATGCAGGATTATTTATAATCTTATCACTTGCAATGTTTGAAGTCAATATAATGATAGTATTACTAAAATCAACGGTAACACCTTTGTTGTCCGTTAGTCTTCCATCATCTAAAACTTGAAGTAAAATATTAAAAACATCAGGGTGTGCTTTTTCAACTTCATCAAAAAGTATTACGCTATATGGTTTTCTTCTAACCGCTTCTGTAAGCTGACCACCTTCTTCATAACCAACATATCCAGGAGCTGCACCTACTAAACGTGACACTGCGTGTTTCTCCATGTATTCACTCATATCTATACGAATCATTGAATCTTCACTGTCAAACAAAAACTTCGCTAAGGTTTTAGCAGTTTGAGTCTTACCCACACCAGTAGGCCCTAAAAACAGGAAACTACCAATAGGAGTGTTAGCATCTGAGAGCCCGGCTTTATTTCTTTTTATGGCACGAGAGACTGCATGAGTTGCTTTAGCCTGTCCAATTACATCACGATTTAGTTCAGCTTCTACATTTAAGATTTTATCTTTATCACCTTGAAGCATTTTATTTACAGGAATATTTGTCCATCTAGATACGATAGATGCTATTGCTTCTTCATCAACACTATTTTTAAGAAGTGTTCCCGCTTCTTGAAGTTTTTCCCAGTTAGCGTTTATCTTTTTTTCTTCTTCTAAGAGTGCCGGTATTTCACCATATTCTATCTCTGCAGCACGGTTAAACTCAGAGTTACTCTTTGCAGTGTGTGCTTCTTTTCTTTTCTTCTCAATTTCATTTTTAATACCTGAAATTTTCTCAAATACTTCTTTTTCTGTAGCAAACTGTGCTTCTAAATCTCTAACTTCTTCATCAACATCTGCTAATTCTTTGTCAATTTCACCAAGTCTTTTCTCATTTGCAGGAGTTTTTTCCATCTTAAGAGCTTCTTGTTCCACATGAAGTTCCGAGCTTTTTCTTTTTGCAGCTCCAAGTACATTTGGTTCTGATTCTATTTGCATCTTAAGTTCTGCCGCCGCCTCATCAATAAGGTCTATTGCCTTATCTGGTAAGAATCTATCGGCAATATATCTGTCTGATAATTTTGCTGCTGCAACAAGCGCACTGTCCGTTATAGTCACATTGTGGTGAGTCTCTAAACGCTCTTTTATCCCACGTAAAATTTGCAGTGATTGATTTACCGTTGGCTCATCAAGATTAATCGGTAAGAATCTTCTCTGCAATGCCATATCTTTTTCAAAATACTTTCTATACTCTTTTAAAGTTGTAGCACCAATAGTATGAAGTTCACCACGTGCAAGGGCAGGTTTTAGAATATTTGCGGCATCCATACTACCCTCACTAGCCCCTGCTCCAACAATAGTATGGATTTCATCTATAAATAGAATGATATTTCCACTCTGTTTTACTTCATCTATTACAGCTTTAAGTCTATCTTCAAATTCTCCTCTATATTTTGCACCTGCAATCAATGCACTCATATCAAGAGCAATTAATCTTTTGTTTTTCAGTGAAGTAGGAACTTTATTGTCACTAATACGTTGTGCCAAACCTTCAACTAATGCTGTTTTACCAACTCCCGGTTCACCTAAAAGCATAGGATTATTTTTTGTTTTACGGATAAGTATCTGCATCATACGTGTTATCTCTTCATCACGTCCTATTACAGGGGAGAGTTTACCTTCTTTTGCCTCGGCCGTTAAATCGATACCATACTTTTCTAAAGACTCCAATGTCTCATCAGAACTCTGAGAGTCTATCTTAGCTCCACCACGAGAAGCCTCTAAATTTTTAGCTAACTCTGAAACATCTATATATTTTTTTAATATGCTTGCATACGGCTCATCTTTTAAATTGGCCAAGATATAAGTGTCTACAGCTAAAAATGTATCCCCATTTTTTGTCATAAGTCCAGCACCATTTTCTAGAGTGTGTACAAAATCTTTTGATAATCTTACACTCTCTTTTGATACGGTTGAAGACTTTGGTAATTTTTCACTTAGACTTTTTACATCCAATTCCATTGCCACCTTATCAATGTTCATTTTATTAAACATCTGATTCAGTACAGAATTAGAGTTTGTCAGTAGTGCCCATAAAAAATGTATGTTCCCCACTTCTTGATTTTTATTGTGTAAAGCCAGTGATATAGCAGACTCTATAGCTTCTGTCATATTATGTGTTAGTTTTTCAAAAATATTGTTGTTCATATTATATTCCTTAATTTTATTTCAAAAAATGAAGGAAACCCTCATCTAATTAGTCCACACAAGGAAATAATTCCTTGTGCTTCGCTTGGAGCGCTGGGCTCACTAAAGTTTTCTTTATTATAGATATTATACCAAGTTGAGTGTATCTATGTCAAGTCATCTTAGTCTCATTGCCTTAGTGGTAAATTTATATCTAAATTAGTTTATTTATAATATAATGTTTTAACTTAAGCCTCACGTTTAACTAAGGACTAAAATTGCCAACTATCTTAGAAGCTATTACAAATCGTTCGTCGAAAAGGTCTTACCTTCCAAAAACAGTCTCAAGAGAGATTCAAGAAAAAATTTTAAAAGCTGCTAGTATGACTCCAAGTGGGGCCAATATGCAACCTTGGGTTGTTTACGCAATTAGCAATAAAGACGTTCTTAAAAATATTGGTGATGCCATCATTGAAAAGATGGATGCAGGGGTAGAGAATGACCAGTTTATTCAATACTATCCTATAAAATGGAAAAATCCTTATAAAAAACGTCGTATTGAAACTGGTGTTGGTTTGTATACTCTTATGGAAGTAGATAGAAAGGACACAGAAAAGCGAACTGAAATGTGGCATGATAACTTCAGATGGTTTGGTGCTTCTACGGTATTTTTTGTTTTTACAGATGAAGCTCTGATAGATAATGCGCAGGGCGCATTAATAGACTGTGGCGCATATATGCAAAGTCTTATGCTAGGAGCAAAAGAGTTCGGACTAGACACTTGTCCGCAAGGCTCAACTACTGAGTTTGGTAAAGTAGTCGCACATGTCTTAAACACTCCTGATAATTTAGCACTTTTATATAGTGTAGTTATTGGGTATGCTGATGAAGATGCTAAGATAAACTCATATCAACCAACAAGAGTATCCTTAGAGGATCATGTCACTTTTATTTAATTGACATACCCTTTTGCTCATACCTTTTGAGCATACTTTCGTTACCACTCACCCCACCACTATGAATATATAAAATCTCTTCATCTGTTTGTGTCAGAAGAGCTTCCCACATTCCAGGGGCATAAAGTAAATCAAACTCTATACCTGATGCTAAAAGCTTTTTGTATATTTCTAAAAACTCTGTATAAGGTTTTGCAAAATGATGCTTTTTTGTTGATTTCAGTATGATTAAATTTTTCGGTATTTCGTGTAAAGCTTGCATCTGTTCTTTTAGATAAGAAGCATCTCCAACACAAGGCGTTGTATAAACCTTAAACTCTGGAAGTGCCAAAGCTAAAAAAAGAGCAGTTGTCCCTGTCCCAGATGGAGTGGCTAAAGATCTAAGTTCTAGATTTGCTCCTCTAATCTCCTCGGCTAAAACTTCTAGCCCTATTTTTGCCTCTTCAACTGCTCCACCTTGATCTATTATAAATGTAGTGGCATCTATAGTTAGCGATAGTGAAGCTATAAAATTTTTGTAAAAAGCTTCTTCTATCTCAATATGATTCATACCAAGATTTATAGAATGAAAGTAATTTCCATGAGAAAAATTCTTTTGGGTTAGACTTAGAGGTTTTGTATAGTAGTAAAATTCCCAGCCTTTACTTTTACACATCGCTGCGATTGCAAGCATTGCGTTAGATTGTGTTCCACCGTAAGAGATAATTTTACTAAGTTTATTCGAGGGAGTCTTTAGAAGTGTATAAAGTTTTCTGTACTTATTTCCTGCTAAAAAAGGATCAATAAGATCATCTCTCTTAACATAAAAGTCTCTCCCCTCTAATGAGATTTTAGAGATAGGAGAGTTAGTCATATATATTTATTTGATAGTTGCTTTGTTTTTAAGTTTTAACATCTTAGCTTGCATTACAACTTTAAATTTTTCCAATTTAAGTCTCTGCTCGATAAAAGATTTAACTTCAGTAAATGCTAATTTCTTTTTAGCTTTTTTATCTTCTAGGTAAATTACATGAAATCCAAATTGAGTTTTAACCGGCTCAGACACAGTTCCAACTTTCATACTAAATACTTTATCGTTAAACTCCGGTACCATTTGACCTTGAGCAAAAGAACCTAAATCCCCACCCTTTGGTCCGCTAGGACCTGTAGATTTAGCTTTTGCTTCTTCAATAAACTTAGCTTTAAGAGCTTCGCCTTTTAAAGATTTTAAATCTTTTACAATGCTCTTAGCTTCAGTTTCCGTTTTAACAAGGATGTGACGAGCGTGAACGCTTTCTTTTTCATTGAATTCTTCTTTATTTTTATCATAATAATTTTATAGTTCTTTATTTGATACATTTACCTTAGCAATTTGTTGCTTTAGCCAAACTAGTAT
>JAQIBW010000195.1 GCA_027858865.1 Sulfurimonas sp.
CAAATAGTTGCAATCACAGGAAGCTATGGAAAAACAAGCATCAAAAATTTTGTGACTGAGATACTTGCAACAAAATACAGAGTTTATGCAACTCCTAGAAGTGTAAATACTCTTGGTGGGATCATGCATGATATAAATGAGTCTTTACCGACTGACACTGAGATCTATATATGTGAAGCAGGAGCAAGAGAGAGTGGAGATATCTATGAGATTACTACTTTTTTAGAACCTCAAGTTGTAGTTGTTGGAAAAGTTGGAGAGGCTCATTTAGAGTACTTTAAATCTTTAAAAAATATCATAGCTGCTAAACTTGAAATCATGAAGTCGCCAAGACTTATGCAAGCATTTATACACAGTTCTGTAACTGATGAACCACATGAAAAAGTAACTTTCTTTGGTGATAATATTCAAAACATAGATGCTACTTTAGATGGTACAGATTTTGAGTTAAAACTAGGCAAGGATACTCTGACTCTTCATACAAATATACTAGGTTCTTTTCAAACTATGAATATAGAAGCAGCTGCCAATATAGCAAAAAGCTTTGGTATGAACAACGAAGAGATAACTAAGGCAGTAGCAAAACTAACTCCGGTAGAGCATAGACTTCAAAAGATGCTAGCTGGTGGAAAGATAATAATAGATGATGGTTATAACGGAAACATCGACGGGATGCTTGAAGGGGTAAGACTCTGTTCACTTCACGAGGGCAGAAAAGTCATAGTAACTCCTGGACTTGTTGAAAGTAGTGATGAGCTTAACCTAAAACTCATAGATGCTATAAACAAGGTTTTTGACATAGTAATAGTTACAGGCTCTCTAAACGCGACTCTGTTTGATAAAAACATAACAGTTACCAACAAAACTATACTTCAAGATAAATCAAAAATCCAAGATATCCTAGCATCTCAAACAAAAGCAGGAGATATTATTCTCTTTGCAAACGACGCACCAAACTTTATATAGATATGATAGATAATGGCATAAAATATTTAGGTTATTTTACGGCTCTTATCTTAGCTCTGCTTGTCTTGTTAGTCGTTTATGATGCAACTGCAAGATATCTTTTTTCAACGGGTTCTATTGCTCTTCAAGAACTGGAATGGCATCTCTTTGATGTTATTATCCTTTTTGGAATTGCTTATACTTTAAAAGAAAATGCTCATGTTAGAGTCGATATATTTTATGCATCTTATTCTGATAAGAAAAAAGCTTTAGTAAATATAATTTCTTCACTATTTTTTATACTTCCCTTTTCATTTCTTATCATTTACATAAGCATTGATTTTGTGGCTCTTAGTTTTGCTCAAAATGAAGCTTCTTCAAATCCGGGTGGATTAGAACATAGATACTTAGTTAAAGCTCTACTTCCTCTCTCATTTACTTTTTTAGCTCTTGTGGCTCTTAAAGATGTGAAAACTAACTACATAAAATGGAAATCACTGTGATAGCTTTGTTTATGTTTGTAGTAGTCTTAGTGCTTCTTCTCGTAGGCATCCCTGTAGCTTTTGTCTTTGGAAGTGTTGCTATCGCTTTTGCCTTTCTTATCCCAGGTATTGGGTCTAGTGTCTTTGAAATTCTGCCTTTTAGAATCTACGGAATAATGTCTAACACAACTCTTATGGCGGTTCCCCTTTTCATAACGATGGGGCTGATTTTAGAAAAATCTAAAATGGCTGAGCGTCTTTTGATTTCCATGAGTGCAATGTTTCGTGATGTTCGTGGAGGTCTGGCGGTCAGTGTTGTTCTAGTTGGTGCTATGCTTGCAGCATCTACGGGTATTGTTTCAGCATCTGTTGTAATGATGAGTGTTATTGCACTTCCTTTGATGCTAAAAGCAGGGTATGACAAAGGTCTTGCATCTGGAACTGTAGCAGCATCAGGAACTCTAGGGCAGATAATACCTCCATCTATAATATTAATCATTTTAGGTGATGTTATGAGTGTAAGTGTGGGCGAGCTTTTTATGGGAGCGGTTTTACCGGGGCTTGTTCTGGTTGGTCTCTACATAGCTTACATACTCATTCGTTCATACTTCTCGCCTGAAGTAGCACCGATTCCAAAAAACATAAAAAACATCTCTGTCAGCGAGATAATTATTTCTATTGTTCCTCCGCTTCTTTTGATGGTGTTTGTTTTAGGTAGTATATTTGCAGGTATAGCATCTCCAACAGAGTCAGCAGCTTTTGGTGTTGTTGGTGCACTTGTCCTTAGTTATATAAACAAGTCACTAAATATGGAGATGCTAAGGTATGCATCTCTAGAAAGTGTTAAACTTAGTGGTATGATTTTTATGATACTTATCGGTGCTACGGCTTTTTCACTTGTATTTAATGAGCTTGGAGGAACTGACTTGATAGTTGAGTTCTTTCATGATGATATTGGCAATGTATGGGTTTTTATAGCTATAGCGATGATAAGTATCTTTATACTTGGCTTTTTTATAGATTTTTTAGAGATATCGTTTATTATTGTGCCGATACTTGTCCCTGTTATAGAAGGCTTTGGAATTGATCCTATTTGGTTTGCGATACTTATAGCTTTAAATCTTCAAGCATCTTTTTTAACACCGCCTTTTGGACTCTCACTATTTTTTCTAAAAGGTGCAGCAGGTGATAGTATAAAGACTTCAGAGATATACAAAGGGATAATCCCCTTTATACTTTTACAACTATTAGGGTTAGGTTTAGTTATACTTTTCCCAGATTTAGTTTTTGCCTTCATCTAATTTGAACGTAAAAGGAACCAGTCCCCTTTAATACGCTAGCCGCTATGGCACTAATGCTAGCCTCTTTGGAGGCATAAAGATGAATTTGTTATTTATATAGGAGATTAAGATGGAAGATATTTTATACGCACCTTGGCGAGAGGAGTATATAGTCGGTAAAAAGATAGAAGGCTGTGTGTTTTGTCATATAAGTTCTCATGCTAAACAAGATAATGATTTACATGTTCTTTACAGAGACGAACACTGTTTTATGGTTATGAATGTCTATCCATATACTCCGGGACATTTTATGATTATTCCTCACATGCATACAGATAAACTTGAAGAACTACCGGCAGAAACTTGGCTACATATGAGTGCTTTGGCTCAAAAAGGGGTACGACTCTTAAAAGAAGGACTTAAATCTCAAGGTGTAAACATAGGGATGAATCTAGGACGTGCAGGTGGAGCAGGGATAGCTGAACATGTACATATGCATCTAGTCCCTCGTTGGGAACGAGATACTAACTTTATAACTTCTATTGCTCAGACGAGAGTCTACTCAACAGATTTTGACAAGATATATAAGAAGATTAAAGATTTGATTCCTAAATATATAGGTAATTCAAAGTAGTGAAATTGGTGTTATTTTTTATCTTTTTTTCTAGTTAGAATAAAAGCAAATATCCCTATAATTCCTAAAAACACAAGAGTTCTTATTAAGATTGTTAAACCATCTGTTTCAGCCATATTCTATTTCCTTATATACCGCAGTATATCTAAATTACCCTTTTTTAACCAATAACCCGCCAAGAGCGATTAGTCCGATTCCACAAAAAGTCCAAAAATCAGGAAAGGCATCGCCAAGCATATAGCCAAATCCGATAGCAAAAGGGATGTTGGTATAACTGACAATACCAATAATTCCGGCTTTGGAGAGGCTGTATGCTTTGGTCAGAAGCCCCTGAGATAAGGTTGCAATGATACCTATGAGCAAAATTAGCGACCAAGTCTTAATGGTTGAAGGCATTACAAACTCTGCAAAAAGAAAAGCAATGGGTTCAGGCGGAGTTATATAAGGCGCTATAAAAAAGAGCAGTAGCGGGAGGAGAGTTCCTGTTATGGTAAAAGAGAGAACAATTGTACGCGCGTCATAAATATGTTTAATCTGTTTGATTGTCGTATATGCAGATGCTGCAAGAAACCCGCCCAATACACCTAAAAAATATTCGTAGCCGAGAGTCAGTCCAACAGGTTTAGTAATTAAAAGAAGTCCTCCAAAACCTATAAAAAGGGCAATAATTGCTCTTGGAGAGAGACGCTCTTTAAGCAGAAAAAAGGCCAAAATAGAGACAAATAGCGGTGATGTTTCGTTGAGTGTGATTGCTATTCCTAGAGGGATAGTTGCAATGGTGTAGAAAAAGAGAATCATAGCACTAAAGCCAAGAACTCCACGCAAAAATAGCATGAAAGGTTCTCCTCCTGCAAGTTTTGTGGGTGTGTGTTTTAGCATCACTAGCAAGAAAAGCATTCCTACAATACTTCTGAAAAAGACAATTTCCAAAGCCGATAAATCATCTGTGAGAGTTTTGGTTAAGGCTCCATTAAATGCTGCTACTAGTGCACTCAACAACATAAACATTGCGCCTCTGTCGATTTTACTTAACATATTCAACCTATACTATATTTTTTGACATTGTAGCAGGGGGAACTTAGGTGTTATTTACTTGAGGTTTAATTGTATTGTTTGTTATAAAATGAAGTAGGGATTATGGTGGATGGGGATACAGGATTCGAACCTGTGAATGCTAGCACCAAAAGCTAGTGCCTTACCACTTGGCGAATCCCCATCATTTGTAATTGGTTGCGGAAACAGGATTTGAACCTGTGACCTTCGGGTTATGAGCCCGACGAGCTACCGAACTGCTCTATTC
>JAQIBW010000145.1 GCA_027858865.1 Sulfurimonas sp.
AAGGTTACAAATAAAACTATTATTTCAACTGTTCCTTTTGAGCCATATGATGGCAAGATAGAGATTTCATGGCAGGATTTATTACTGCATCCAATAGAATCATATAATAGATATTATCACACTCCTATAACTATATATAATCATGACAACCATGATACAATCGTACTTAAGGCATTTGAAAAAATTTCCAAGTATTTTGAGTGGAGCCCAAGTTACAATAGTTATGTATATACAGCAAAAAAAGGTTTAGATTTTGAACAAAAAGTTAGTTGAAGTTCCAGGTACAACCCTTCCATTTTATACATATGAAAAAGATGGGTTAACCATATACGAGTTTAATGCAACAGAGTGTAGTCCACCAGAGCCTATGGTTAATACAGTTAAAGGACTAAGTCTGCTAAAAAGTGAAAAGGACAGGCTTGTAGGTATATTTTTCCATGAACCATTTCCTCTTTATGAGAGAATTCCGTTTACAATATCGCATGAAGCAATAGAACTAGATAATGGAGATTTTCAAGTAACATTTAAACAATCAGAGTAGTAATAGTAAACGACTTTTAAGTGCAGTTGTGGGATAATGACAATATGTTGCCTAAAAGGAAAAAAATGAGTAACCTATCGATAAGTAAAAAGATACATATTCCCCTTATTGCCTCTATCATTTTCGGATTCATTATAATAATAATGAACTACTTTTACTCTATTGATGAGATGAAAAAAAATGTGCATAAAGAACAAGAGAAATCACTACGTTCTTTATATCAAGAGTCTATTAAGTCTAAAGAGAGCATTGGTCTAACTAATGCAATAAATATTGCAAAAAACTATGATGTTATTCGTGCTTTAAAAGAGAATAATAGAAAAATAGCTATTGATGGACTAGGAACAATATCTAAAGAGTTTAAAGAATTCACAGATTATAAAAACATAAAGATTCATATTCATGATGCTAATGTACATAGCTTTTTAAGAGCTTGGAAACCAAAGAAATTTGGTGACGACCTAAAATCATTTAGAAAAACTATTGTAAGTGTAAAAAAGAATCAAAAACCAATCGTTGCTATAGAACTTGGTCGTGCAGGTCTGGTTCTTCGTGGCTTAGCTCCAATCTTTGATGAGGGTAATTACATAGGTTCAGTTGAGTTTATGTAGGGACTTAACTCTATAGTTAAATCAGCAAGAAAGATTAACGGTTATGAAATAGCTATAGTTATGAAAAATGAGCATCTCTCAACTGCCACCTCTCTTGAATCTGCTCCTAGAATAGGAAACTATACTTTAGCAGTAAAAGAGCAAGTTATAAATCAGGGCTTTATTAAAGATCTTAAAAATATAGATATCTCTGATACTGCTTCATTTCAGTTAGCTGGTGATTACTATGTAATCTCTGAACCTATAAAAGACTTCTCTGATAGAGTAGTTGGTTTTGCAGTTGTTGGTAATAAAGTAGTAAATGTTGAGAGCGTTATATCTCAATCAGAAGACTCTCTAATTAGACAAGTATATGTAATGGCTCTTATAGATCTGTTCATCTTAGTGTTTTTAGTTATGGTTATAAAAATAGCTGTCGTAACTCCTATACTAAACCTTGATGAAGTAGCACAAGAACTAGCCCTTGGTGATGCAGACCTCTCTAAAAGACTTCCTGTAAAATCAGGAGATGAACTGGGACATGCAAGTACCAGTTTCAATAAGTTTCTTGATAAGGTTCAAATACTTTCTAATGAAGCAAAAGAAGAAGCACTTAGAGCAATAGAGTCTGAAAAAGCTGTTCAAGAAAGTATGGATAAAAACAAACTAAACTTAGCACTTTCAGATGAGATGATTCGTGGAGCGATTGATAATGCAAACAATCTAAGCGAAAGTATGAAGAAAAATGTTGAAAATGTAAACAACGTTAATGAGCTAAATAAAGAGACTGAAGATGTTATCTCTAAAGTTACAGTTTCCACAGATGAGATCATAAGTACTATATCAAATATTACTGAGATGATAAGTGATTCAAGAGCTTCTTCAGAACAGTTAAACTCAAATGTTGAAGAAATCTTTAATGTTATCTCTCTTATTAAAGATATCTCAGACCAAACTAACCTTCTTGCTCTTAATACTGCCATAGAAGCAGCTCGTGCATGTGAACATGGTCGTGGATTTGCAGTTGTCGCTGATGAAGTTAGAAAACTTGCTGAGCGTACACAAAAAGCTACTAGTGAAGTAGAAGCAAATATAAGTGTACTAAAACAAAATTCTATGAGTATGACAGAAAACAGTGAACTGATAGAAGGGCACGCTCACTCATCACAATCTAAACTGGATCTGTTTAAAGATACTCTAGGTGAGCTTATAGTTAACTCCGGAAAAATCACTGAAGACAATACCGTTATCGGTCATGAGCTGTTTGTAAATATGGCTAAACTTGATCATATGGTGTTGAAAAATAACACTTACTCAGCTGCCTTTGAAGGTAAAGCTAGTTCTATTACCCAAGACCATAGTACTTGTAGATTAGGTAAATGGTATATTAAAGACGGGAAGGAAAGTTTCGCAGCTAATAACAACTTCGCATCTTTAGCTAAACCTCACATTGGTGTTCATGAAAATATAGCACGTGTGATGAAAATGATAACAGATGATAGTTTAATTAATCCAGATGAGATAGTTGCACTATTTAAAGATACTGAGCTTAAATCTAAAGAGATGTTCGATATCTTGGAT
>JAQIBW010000188.1 GCA_027858865.1 Sulfurimonas sp.
TGTCACTAAATATATTGGAAACAACTATGATATACGAAAAGACTATAAACTTATAAATATCCTTAAACAAGGAGTTGAAAGAACGGCAGATGAACAAGGATGGGCAGATGTTAAAGATATGTCTATGTATATAAGAAAAAATTCTTCTTTCTCTCAAGTTAACTATGGGTTTAAAAAAATGGGCGACCTTATCAAGGCAGTGGAGATATTTGATATGGAATATACAGGAGATAAAAAAACTCAATTAATGATAAGAGAAAAAGAAAAGACAAAAAAATAATACTGTAAAAACAGATATATTTTGTTATTTCAAGGTTATCATAGTTATAATATTAATCTAAATTTAATTATCTGAGGTTTTAAAATGAAAAAAATTATTCTTTGTGCATTACTTGTAAGTGTTAGTTTAGTCGCTGCGGATAGCCAAGTAGCAAGAGGTGCAGTGGTATTTGAGAAAAAGTGTTCACTGTGTCATGGTGAAAAAGGTCAAAAGACTGCTCTCAAAGATTCAGTGCCTATCGCTGGGATGGAAGCAGGTAAATTAGCTAGAATTTTAAGAGCATATCAAGCTGGAAATATTGATATAGATGGTGAACTATCGAAAAGAGACAGTATCATCATGGAACATCAAACTCTTGAGCTTTCGTGGGATGATGTGGACGCTGTTGCTAAATACGTTCATAGTTTAAAATAGTTTTAAAAGTTAAATAGGCTTGAGATCTTGTGATATATGTGGTCTCCCTACGTGGACTCGAACCACGAGCTATCCCTTAGGAGGGGACTGCTTTATCCAGTTAAGCGATAAGGAGAGTTAGATTAAATTAATGCCGTGAGTGCCACTAATTTAATTTGTTACGTAAGTTTAAGAGTCATAAGTTCTTAGATTAAAGATAAGAATTTTTTTGCTGCTTCAATATTAAGCCCAGCTTTGCTAGAAGCTGTTTCAATGTTCTCTTGATTATCTATTAATCTTAAAAGCACTTTTACTCTTTGAGTCTGTGTTATTTTTCTAGTTAACATTTATTTTCCTTTTGTTTTTAATTTTCATTAAATCATTTAACAATAGGGGATAACAAGTTGACGGGTTCTCAAAGGTGTTTAATTTTGCTTACTGATACGAAGATATAAGTCTAGTTAAATTGTTTAAAAAGTGTTGTTATAAAACCTATAAATAAAGGATTTAGGATTGGTTGCGGAAACAGGATTTGAACCTGTGACCTTCGGGTTATGAGCCCGACGAGCTACCGAACTGCTCTATTCCGCGACATTTGTAAGATTAAATCAAGATTTTTGAAAAATGAAGTAAAATTGTTCTAGTTGTTTCTAAATATGGTGCGCCCGACAGGAGTCGAACCTGTGACCTCTGGTACCGCAAACCAGTGCTCTATCCAGCTGAGCTACGAACGCACATTCTCTCTTCAATTGAGAGAGATGAAATTATAGCACTTTTAGCTTATAGTATTCTAAATCTAGAACTAAAGTTCTGTTTTTTTTAAGATTTCTTCTATTTCCTTTTCTTGAAGGAATAGTTCATGAGTTCTTCTTACATACGCATGAAGCATTTTTTTTAAGTCATTATTTCCGTCTATGTTGAAGTCTTTTGCCATACGCTGTTCTAAAAATGGTGCAAAATCATCTTCTACATCAACATCAAAACGTCGACCTCCGATATGTAACCCTATTTTTTTACTCATATATTTTTAGCCTAAGATGCTTTCTATTTTTTCAACTATCTCTTCTATTTCCAAATCTTTCATTACATTTGCTTCTGTAAGTTTTTCTATCTCGATATTTTTTGCTTCATTTTCAGCTTTTAAAGTAACTATTTCTATACGAAAAGTTTTATTATCTTCTTTTAAAGTGTTATAGTTTTCTAGTATTTGTGATACTTTTTCATTTAATTTATCTAAATTTGTTTGATTTTGCATTAAAATTCCTGTCAATATTATCTAGGTATAATTCTATCACAAATATTCTAACCTTTACTTACTCTTTTGAGTTATTGCTTAGTTTTAGAAGCTACTTAGCTTCTATGACTTTTTTTAGCTCATTTTCTGAGCTTATTGTTATAATTTTTGTTATTGATTTATCGTCAATATATGCAACTACAATTTTTTCTACATTCATACCTGTTCTATATGGAGCAGCAACTTTTTCATCATCTAAGAGTAAAACAGTGTGTTTAAAATCTTTTAATCCAGGTAGTATAAACATACTTCTGATTAGAGAAGGCGCAACACTGACATCTGCTACAAACTGAGTATTGTATTCACTTAGATATGTAGGCGATTGTGTAACAAAGTAGTCATTACAGATATGTGCCATATCTTTTGAAAATGCAAAGATAACTTTTTTCGTACTTGCATCTAATACTTGTGCTTTTTCAAACTGATCATTTAGTTCCATACCTGATAGACTTTTACCAACAACTAACTTTGGTTCTACCGCTTGTTCTTCAACACCTGTTGAACTACATCCTAAAAACAGTAATGTAGCCATCAATCCAACAATAATTTTTTTCATATTATCTCCAACTTAATTTTTGACATAGTACAATATGCAAAGTTGTAATTATGATACGAATAAAACTTAATTATGTTTGTTAATAATTTTCAAAGTAGCTAATCTATGCTTTTTATATAATATCTATTATTC
>JAQIBW010000323.1 GCA_027858865.1 Sulfurimonas sp.
CGTTAATAGGTGGAATTGTTGGGACTACTTTACTTTTTTATTTTATATATATTTTAATCGATATTAGAGACAATATAAGAAGTTTAAATAATAATAGTAATTAACTTTCTAGTCACACCTATCATAAGGTGTGATGTATAATTAAATTTATAGAGGTCCAATCTAGAAAGAGATAGTATGATAAAAGAAATGCAATAATGTTATCTTCTTATGTAAGTGAAAGTAAAACCACCAAAAGTACAGGTGGAGTTACTATGAGTCCAAATTTTGAATATGACCAGAAATCTATGTGAACACCTTTTTTATTTAAAGAGTGTAGCCAAAGAAGAGTTGCTAGTGAACCAAATGGTGTCATTTTTGGCCCCAGGTTACATCCGACAATGTTTGCATAAACCATTGCTTCATTTGCAATATCTACAAGTGCTATATCCATAACCATAATAGTCGGCATATTGTTCATAAAGGCACTTAAAAATGCTGCTAGAAATCCAGTTCCAACAACTGCGACAACGTCACTTTGCGTGTTAAGATATACTAAAATCTCTGTTATGTAGTCTGTAAGTCCTGCATTTTTTAACCCATAAACTACAATGTAAAGACCGAGTGAGAACCAGACAACTTGCCAAGGTGCTTCTTTTATGATGTGTTTTGGTTTTACTGTTTTTGTCCAAGATGCAATGAGTAAAAATATAACGCCACCGCCAAGAGCAAACACAGATACCGGAATATTAAAAGCATCTCCTATAAAATAACCTGCGAGTAAAAGTCCTAAAAAGAGCCAGCTGAAGTTAAATAGTCCTCTGTGTTTTATAGCATCATCAGGATTTTTTAGAAGGTGAATATCCACTGTTTTAGGTATATCTTTTCTGAGTATTACCCAAAGAACAGCCATACTTGCAAAAACACTGACAAAATAAGGAATAATCATGTTAGAGAAGAACTGAGCAAAACCGATGTCGAAGTAGTTAGCTGTTACGATATTTGTGAGGTTTGAAAATACAAAAGGCAGAGATGCACTATCACTTATAAAACCGCCTGCAAGCAAAAAGGCTAAAATAGTTTTTGTGTTTAGGCGAAGGATATTCATCTTAGCAAGTAAAATAGGAGTCAGTATTAGAGCCGCTCCGTCATTTGCAAACAGCGCTGATACTATCGCTCCAAGAATAATCGAGTATACAAACATTAGATGTCCGTTACCATCTGAGAGTTTTGCCATCTTAAGTGCCGCCCATTCAAAGAAACCTATCTCATCTAAAACCATAGAGAGAATGATGATTCCTATAAATGCAAGTGTCGCATCCCAGATGATGTCAAAAACTATACCCACATCACTTATGCTTACTACTCCCGCAATAAGTGCTACAACTGCACCGATTACAGCTGTTGTACCGATTTGAAGACCGCGAGGCTGCCAGATGACAAAAACAAGAGTGATAAGAAATATTATAGATGCCAGTAACATTACAGACCCAGTTCCATTCTTACTATGGGTGTGAGTTCCATCTTCATTAGTTTAAGAGTTTTCTCAAAAGCTGAGTAGTTTTTTCCATCGGGATCTTCATAGCCTATATGAATGACTTTAGTGTTTTTAGGAAAAATAGGACAAGATTCCATCGCGTTATCGCACACTGTAACAACGAGATCAAACTCTTCATCTATGACTTTATCAAGAGTTTTTGAGTGGTATTCATCTTTCCATAGATTGTTTTCTTGTAAAACTTTTTTAGCATTAGGGTTTACTTTACCGCTGGCTTTTACTCCGGCACTCTTAGCATCAACTCCATCAAGATATTTGTTTAGAATAGCTTCACCAATGATAGAACGGCAACTGTTTCCTGTACATAATATTAAAACTTTTTTATTCACTTTTACATCCTTTATTTAACTCTGGTAATTTAACTTCTGAGAAACTAATCTCTTTTAAAATCGATTGTCTAAACTCATCAAGAGGACTCTTAATGGAGTAAAATGCCCATCGACCGCGTCTATCTACTTTCAAAAAACCACCATCTTTTAAGATTTTAAGATGCCTTGATATACGAGACTGAATCATATTATATGAGTTCCCTATGTCACAACCACACACTTCATCATTTTTGTTTATGAAGTTAAGTAT
>JAQIBW010000136.1 GCA_027858865.1 Sulfurimonas sp.
GTATTGAGGCTTTAAAAATATTGGAAAAGAATAAAAACATATCTCTCGTTCTAACAGATTATGAGATGCCAAATATGGACGGACTAGAACTTACCTTTAGGCTACGAAAAAAATATAAAAAAGATCAACTCGGAATTATTGCTATTAGTATTGTTGAAGAACAAAACATAATAAGTAAATTTTTGAAAATTGGTGCAAATGATTTTATTAATAAAAAATTTACACATAATGAAATTGTAACTAGAATAAATGCAAACTTAGAACTTTTGGATTTGTTTGGACAAATAAAAGATATGGCAAATAAAGACTTTTTAACCGGAGCATATAATAGACGCTATTTCTTTGATACTGGTAACTATATATATACTAAAAGCAAAAGAAATAAAACTCCTTTAGCCGTTGCCATGATTGATATAGATAAATTTAAAAATATCAATGACAAATATGGACATGATACAGGGGATGTAGCTATACAAGAAACGACAAAAATACTTAACAATAATTTAAGAGCTTCTGACTTAATGGCACGTTTTGGTGGTGAAGAATTTTGTGTACTTCTTGAAGATATAACATTTGAAAACGTAAGACTACTTTTGAGAAGATAAAACATAAATTTCAAAACAATATAATAAGAACAGACAAGTATACTATCACATACACTGTATCAATTGGAATATATTTTGGCTTATCGGATTCGCTTGAAGATATGATAAGGCTATCTGATGAGGCTTTGTATTCAGCCAAAGAAAATGGTAGAAACAGAGTTGAAATAAAATCATAAAGTTGTATTGGCAAAAATTTTGCTAAAATTTCATCTATGAACAGATATTTAAACAAATTTAATGACTCTATTAAAAACACACTTTTTCTAAAGCTTCCAGCCAGCGAGCAAGAGTTTATAAAAAACAAATCCCTCGATTTAAAATTTTCTCATCAAGAGATAAAGCAGATAATAGATATGGCAAGAGATCTTAGCATCTGGAATGAGAAAAGTCTAGTTGAAATTTTCCCTGACCACGACCAAAAAAAGGTTGTTTTTACAAGACTTCGTAAAGCCTATCAAGATATCCGAAACAAACCAAACTCTTATGAAAACTTTGAACTTAAGAACATACCAAAAGAACAAAAGTTCACTTTTAAGACAGAAGCTAAAGAAGGCTTTGGTCTTGGACTTTGTCCGGTTGCATCTGAGAAGACAAGGTGTTGCAATCTTTTAACTCTAGATGCAGTAGAGAGTTGTGGTTTTGACTGTTCTTATTGTTCTATTCAATCTTTTTACAATCAAAATACCATCACTTTTGACTCAAACTTTGCAGATAAACTAAAGAACCTAAACCTAGATAAAAACAAAACTTACCACATTGGTACTGGTCAAGCATCTGACTCTTTAATGTGGGGAAATCGTGAAGGTATCTTAGATGCTCTTTTTCTCTTTGCAAAAGAAAATCCTAACGTCATTTTGGAATTTAAAACAAAGTCTGACAACATTAAGTATTTTTTAGAGCATGATGTACCAAATAACATACTCTGTACATGGTCACTTAACACAACGACTATTATAGAAAATGAAGAGCATCTAGCAGCTTCACTTGATAAACGTATAGCATCTGCAAGAGCTGTTGCAGATAAAGGTGTGAAAGTAGGTTTTCACTTTCACCCAATAGTGCAGTATGAAAACTATCTAAAAGATTATGGAGAGGTTTATGCAAGACTTATAAAAGAGTTTAAATCTAGCGAAGTCGCACTTGTGAGTTTTGGTACACTTACGTTTATAAAACCAGTTATAAAACAACTTAGAGATAGAGAGTTTAGAAGTAAAATAACTCAGATGCCATTTGTTGATGCAAGCGGTAAGAGTTCTTACCCTGAAGATATAAAAGTGGAGATGTTTAAACATGCTTACGAGAGTTTTACTCCTTGGCATAAAGATACCTTTTTCTATCTATGCATGGAAGAACATGAGATGTGGAGTCAAACCTTTGGTTATCAATACTCTACAAACAACGACTTTGAACGTGCGATGCTAAGTGCTTACAGCAAAAAACTAAATATGGAGTTTCTAATATGAACTTTTTCAAAATCACCCTAGTTCTAGCCTTGCTAATATTCTCAAACACTTTAATCGCCAAAGAGTCAAAACCAATGAGTGTAAAAGAGAAAAAAGAGAGATTTCGAAAACTAATTGCGCCTGCTGTGAATAACGTGTATAAAGAACTCAATGCTCAGTTTAAAGATATATCTAAAAATATAAAAAATCCAAAATATCGCAACAAAATAAAAAAACTGAAAAAAACTTATAAAGTTAAGAGTGATAAAGAACTGCTGATGGCACTAAAACCGCATCCAAGGAGCATAGCTATTGCACAGGCTGCTATGGAGAGTGCATGGGCTACTTCTAGATTTTTTAAAAAGGGCACAAATATTTTTGGTGTTTGGTCATTTAATAAAAAAGAGCCAAGAATCGCTGCAGGTGAAAAAAGAGGTAAGAAAACTATCTGGCTTAAAAAATATGCGAGTATTGAAGATTCTGTAAGAGACTACTATAAAAACTTGGGTCGTTCCCCTTATTTTAAAGAGTTTCGTAAACTTAGAATGAAAACAAATGATCCCTATAAGCTAGTAAAAAAGTTAGATCGTTACTCTGAGATGGGTGCTAAATATGGGAAAAAATTGACTTCGATGATAAAGTATAATAAATTTTATCTTTACGACAAAAAATAGAGTTAGGAGTGGAGAGTCTTAATGACTTCCACATCCACCACCACAACAACCGTTGCTTGTTGACTCAGCAAATGCAATAACAAAGTTATTACCAGCTTCTTGAACTTTAAAATCATGCTTACCACAAAACTCATCATTCATATGGTCTCTCATCTCTATTGACTTCATTAATGCATCATCTTTAGATGCTATCTCAATCCCATTTTCTAACGAGCTTTTTTTAAAACATCCGCACTCTTCTTCTACAATAACTTTAAACATAGTTTATCCTTTAATATATATTCTCGTATATTATCGGAGTCAACTTTTTCTTAACTGACGTAAAAAACTAAGTTTTAAATTTAATCAAAACCATGCCGGCGAATTTATCTTTAGTGTAATACTCAACTCTATAAATAGTACCTTGTTTGTCAAGAGAGAAGCGGTTTGGTATCTCTTTTTTTTCTATCTCTATACCTGTCTCTTTTTGCTTTTTGTTTGTATAACCTATAACATTTACTCGGTAAGCACTATTTTCTTCTACTAAAAAATTATTCTCTACATCTACAAGCGTTCCAAACTTAACATTTTGTAGTTTTCCATCAATCAGCAATTTTACACTTTGGTGTTGTGCTTCTATGTCTTGGTAGTCAGCTTTAAGTTTGGAGAGCCTTCTATTTCCATATTGGATTACATAATTGTTGTTATTTTTAATAATTGTTAGTAGTGGATTACTTGCTTTAAAGTCTACAGCACCATTTTTTTTGATTGGAAAATAGTTTACTAAATTTCTTATCTCAGAGAGAGGAAGTTTGATTTTTTCATCATATAATGAGATATAAATGTCGTTATTTATTGCTTTGTAAACACCCTCTGCATTTAAAGTAAATTTTCTTTTATACTCTATCCCCATAATATCCATATATTTTTCTAGAGCTAAAAGATGGTAATAGACTCTTTTATGCGTAGGAAGATTTTTGCTTGCTTCATTACCAAAAGCTGCTTTTCCTTGATTGATAGCAAAATAGGTGAGACTTTTTTCCATCTCTTTGTCACCCTCTATTGTCCTAGTGTTGTGAACATGATAGATATCTTCGTCTTTTATAAGATTTTCATTTACATGTTTTACCACTTCTGAAGATATTTCTTTAAGATTTCCATAAACAGGAACATTTATATTTGACTGATCTACTATGGAACACTGTCCCCATCTATTTGGCGAGTGCATACTGTCTTCATGTTTTTTTCTGTAAAAACCACTTCCGTCATGCAGATTAACTATAAGTTTTACACTATCATCTTTAATATAATTTTTGATTCTTGTAACTGCCTCATATTCCGGATCTGCTGTAGAAAGCTCGGCGAACTTTCTGTTCATATCTCCATATGGTCCTCTACTTCTTTTGATGATGCTGTAAAAGTTTAAGTTAGGAACTATCCAGACTGAGCCTTTTGTTATCTCATAGTGTGTTGCAAGAATAGATGCAGAGATAAATCCACCTGGTTCATCACCTTGGATGCCACCAACAACTAGTAGAGTATTATTATCTTGTTTGCCTTTTTGTATAAGGTTAAATTTAAAGCCATTTTGGGCACTTAACGCAAGAGGTAATACAAACAGTAGTATTAAACTATGTAACTTCAACAATCTATATAACTTCAACATGCCACGGTTCAAATCGCACTCCATCACTATTATTTTTATTATATCTCATACTAATATAAGAGAGTTTTGTCATTTTCTTAAACTCTAAAGTTGAAGCAAATGCATCTGTAAAGTTTTTATATCCCCAACCGCGACGACCAACATCAAAATCACTAATAGTATGATACGAGTGTGCAGGAGGTGCTATCTGTATAGATGCTTTTGTAATGTTACCTCCATTGTGAGATAATTTATTGCAGTAGAGGCTCAACTGCTTAACAACATTTCTTACACCTGATGTTAAAACCAGTGTATTTCCGATATCTTCTTTTAGCTTTGCATAGTCCTCTACAGCTTTACCTTTAAAGATATAGTGCCCTGTATAAGGAACTTTGACGACATCTTTAGTAGAGATTTTATTATTTATATCTGTACATGTCTTTGCCCCATAGAAGCCGTAGCGATTAGGATTTTCTGAAAATAGTTTATCAACTAAAGATAGTTCATCTTTTGTAAAAGTTCCTATTTTTGAATAATTTCTTGCATAATATAGAGCTGTATTGAATGAAACTATATTAAAATTTGCATAACCAATATATCTTCTCAATCTTTTAAATCTACTATTTAAACTGCTCAGTGTTGTGTACTCTTGATATGAAAGATAAATATCTTTGCTATTGTATATAATATCATTTGCAAAAAGAGGTGATAATGATAAAGTTGTTAAAAAAAGTCTTCTATTCATAATTGTAATTATACCTAATATTTCTTCTACATTTTCTTGTAAAAATCAAATTTTAGAGTCAACACATCAATATATCTTGATATATTAAATTATTATGCTATCATTTCGTTTATTAATAAAAAGGAACCTTTAACTATGGAAATATTTTTAAAAACTATTAGCTCCATAAATGATAAAACCAGAGTAGAAATACTTAACTTCATTAACAAAAATGATGAAGTGTGTGTTTGTG
>JAQIBW010000094.1 GCA_027858865.1 Sulfurimonas sp.
ATTTTAAAACTGCTTAAAAAATACCCTAGCATAGGTTTGATTACACCGTTATCAATGTCAATCTACTCAGATGATGCAAAAAAAAGCATCAATATCTCTACGCTCTCTTTAGTTGGTATGTCTAGAATAACTAAGATTCCAGTTACTGACCCAGACTTAAAAGAGTATGCCGCTTCAGTAGATGCTGCACTTAAAGGGGCACTGCCAAATGGTAAATACCTATCTGTAAATCATAATGTTAAACCTACAGGTAAATCGTTGACAACTGACTTCACAATAGAGTTTGATCTTGAAGGTGCTACAACATATATCAGTGCGAAAGAATCATTTAAAAAAGAGTTAGAAGCGGAACTAAGTCCTGTAGGTTTTTTAGTACCAAAGTCTTATAAATTTGAACATGAAGATTACGACTTTTTTGATACATACTCGATTATAAGGTTTAACGCAATCTTCCCTGTGTCTAAAAACCATCCAGATGCTGGGGCGTATGCACCTTTTTCACTTGTTATTTACAAGAAAAAAGATGAAGAGACAGCACACATTCGTTTCCCTTCAGTAGATAACTGGATTACTGATCTTGATATCACAGATAAAGAGACAGTTAAAGTAGTCCATGAAACTCAGGGTAAGATACAAGATATCCTTACAGAACTTACTGAATAGTTAGTTCTGTAGTCCCCAAGCTCTCTTTGCTTGGGAATTGAAAATACCCAAAGATTTATAGTAGGACTGTAGCCCCTATACCATCAATTATTTAGATTTTTTAACAGCTTTCTTAACAGCTTTTTTAGCTACTTTCTTAGCTACTTTCTTTGTTGCTGGTTTTTTAGCTACAACTTTCTTAGCTACTTTCTTAGCTACTTTTTTACCTGCATTTGCTTTCTTAGCTACTTTAGCTACAACTTTCTTAGTTACTTTTTTCTTTAATACTTTTGCCATTGGTGGCTCCTTGATTATTTAGTTTTACTACCTATTAGTAATAAATTATAGTGATTAATTTATTTTTTTTACATTATTTAAGCTATAATTATCAACCATAAACTAACTTAAAGATAAAACTATGACATTTATAAACTTTAAAAAACTATTGCTTGATGCCGAGATAAGTTTACCAAAGTTTAGTAACCTTATAAAAGTAAGCGAAAAAAATATTCAATCTTATAAGAAAAAAGGTGAAGTACCTAATACTATAGCAGTTATTGCTGCATGCTTTGCTGTTATGAACAAGGACAATATCCCATATCGTGAAATGATAGTAGAGTTGAATCTAGAAGCTAAGACAAAAGTAGGAGCTGGTTTTAAAAAGAAAGATAAATAACTCTCTTTGTTCTCTAGTTAAAAGCTAAACCTTAAAAATACTATAGTTGATTTGGAGAGATATGAATGTTAGTATCACGCTTGCAAATTCGGTCTTAATATGGTACCATTAAAAGACTGAAGGAGATTTCATGCAATTAGTTAATGATATAAAACCAGTTACATATTTAAAAAATAGAGCAGCTGATGTGCTAAAGCATATAAACGAAACTCATCGACCTATGATAATCACACAAAATGGTGAGGCCAAGGCTGTTATCCAAGATCCAAAAAGTTATGAAGACATGAAAAATGCAATTTCAATTTTAAAACTTCTTTCTTTTGCAGAAGAAGATATTAAAGAGGGAAACCTTCATGATGAAGAAGATGTCTTTAGTTCTGTAGAAGAACTACTTAACAAATGAGTAAAACGTATAAACTTCAATGGACTAAAAATGCAAGAGATGACCTTTTAAATATTGTTGCTTACATTAAAAAAGATAGTCCTCTTATAGCTAATGAGATTTATTTAAAAATTAGAGCTAAAGTAAAAATAAGCAACTTTTTTCCTTTAAAAGGTCGAGTTGTGCCTGAACTTCAAAAAGAAGGTATTACACTCTATAGAGAAGTTGTAACATCTCCTTGGAGAATTATATATAAAGTAGGAAATGACACCGTTTATATAATGGCTATATTAGATTCTAGACAAAATGTCGAAGAATTACTGCTTCAAAAACTGTTAAAAGGCTAAATCCTAACAAGGTCTAGCAGTGAACGCTCACGTCACTGAAGTCAACCATTATTCCAAGCTTAAACCTTAGGCAAATGCTCTTTAATTATCTTTTTACAAAATATCTAACAGAAGGTGTACTCGTATCTATATGCAAGACTTTAAACCCATGATTTTTTACATCAATGGGTATATTGTTAATGCTTTGAGGGCAATCACTGATGATTTCTAGTATGTCATCATCTTCGAGGCTTCTTAGTGCTTCTAGTGTTTTTATAGCAGGATATGGACATGGTTCTCCATGCATATCCAGACGATGTGTAGGTATTGGAGCTTGAGTATTATTTTGCATTGTTTGTATCTCTCTTTAATTTTTTAAGATAATTTTTTTCTAGCTTTAAAACAAGTAAGAATAGCAATAACAACAGTAGATAGTTAAAGAATAAACCACCATAATTACCAAATGATTCTAGCAGATTAATTTTTGGCCAACTAGTAGCAAGAGAACCAGAGATGTCATCCCATACAAAAGCAAGAAGTGTTGCTCCGATAACATTACCAATACCAACTATCCAAAAATGAATTTGACCTTCAACTGCTCTGTACATCCAACCACACTCACAAGCACCAGCTAGTACGATACCAAAACCAAATAGTGCTCCACCGATGATGGCATTTGGTCCTGCCCACATGATTTTTGGCGGAACTCCTATCATTATGTAACTAAAGATACCGATGCTTGAAACAATCATTCCAAGGACTATTGCTCTAGCCATTTGGCTTCTTCCTGTTGTAAAGATATCTCTAAATGCTGATGTAAAACAGATTTGTGCTTTGGCAATAATAAGCCCAAAAGCACCACCAAAAAGCATAGCCATACCGAGCTTTTGATTGTTAGCCACAAATATAAGATAGATAGCCCAAACAATCATTGCTAAAAATACAAAAGTTCCAAGAGTAAAAAATCGTTTTACTTTGTCTTTATTACTACTTTCATGTAGTCTAGTTTCAATACCGCAAGATAATTTTTCTAATTTAACTTTTGATTGAAAAAACGGGAGTTGTGTAACCTTTACACCAAGATATACACCGAAAATCATGGCAAAAGTAAAAAACCAAGCGTGAGCTGAAAACTGAGGGATTCCGGTAAATAGACTAGCTAAGTTACAACCCATACCAAGTCTTGCACCAAATCCGGCGATGATTCCACCAATGAGAGCTTGAAAAATCCTTATTTTACTAGCAGGCATTCTCCATTTTACATTGTTACCCCATAGAGCTGCGGCTATGACACCTGCAAACATACCGATAATCATAACCCCATCAACACGAGTAAATATATTACCATCCATGTTCATGATTTTGAAATAACCCCAGTCACTAATGTCTACTCCAAAAAACTGCAAGGCATGTCCGCCCCATCTAGTAAACTCTCCAGTAACTGCCCAATATGTTCCTGTAATACCAAAATAGTATACAGATAAAACTCCAAGTGCAATTACTGCGGGAACTGGTAACCAAAAAGAAACAAGATATTTCTTTACCTCT
>JAQIBW010000028.1 GCA_027858865.1 Sulfurimonas sp.
CTAACTCTTCTATGGCGTTGAAATATTTTTGCCAGATAACATCTATGCTCTCATTCTTATAATGACCTATGAACTCGGGGTTATCAAAGCCCCACTCATCTATGAAGTGAACAGAACCTATAAGGTAGTCGACATCGGAATTTAAAACTCTTTGGTCCATGTGACCTGCAAGATAGTCAACTTCATAAGCCAGTAATATTTCTATCTTGTCTTTATACTTTTCTTTTGCATCCAGTACAGCTTTTTTATACTCTTTCATCTCTTCAAAGTTCATACGATATTTTGTATCGAAATCCATAGGGGCATGGTCTGAAAAACCAAAATATTTAGTACCGGATTCTATGGCTTTTTCAACATACTCAAATATTTCTCCCTCCGCATGATTACAAAGTGGAGTATGGTTGTGTAAATCGACTATCATTTTGCTGCCTCTAAAATAAAACTTATAGATTTTTATGCTATTATAATGAAATTAAATAAATTTTGCTAGGGAATTAAAATGACTCAAGAAGAACTAGACGCTATGATGAGTGGGGAAATCGACGATATTGATGGACTAGAAGAAGAGAGTTCAGAAGAGATTACTGAGGAACCTGCACCTTTAAATGGCTCAGTAGATGATACTCTTCCAAGTGGTTACAACGAAGGCACCTCACATCACTGGCCACTTCCTGCAACAGATGAAAACAAGATGGTTCATCAGCTTGATGATGTAACAAAAGAGAGTGAAGCGAAAGCTAGTGAGATTTTTGACATTATTGAAGTTATTAGTAATGACTTGATGGAGAAAGAGGAAAATCTTGGCAATGTTGTAGAAGTTATTACTTCAAACATTGAGTTATTTACCACTCTTAGTAAAAAATTCCCTGATGTTGAAGCTTTTAAAACTCAGTTAGAGAAAAATGAAGCTGCACTTGAGGACACTAATGAGACTTTAGAAATGCTTCAAACCAGTGGTGACTCAATAATGAGTGTTATGGATATTATGCAGTACCAAGATATCCATCGTCAAAAGATAGAACGTGTTATTAATGTAATGCGTGCTCTTTCTACATATATGAATACTCTCTTTGAAGGTAAAATCGACGATGAAAAAAGAGTTTCATCAGCGCAACACATTGCAGGTGATACACATAATGATGTAGCATCTACAGATGATATCGAAGCATTATTAGAACAGTTTGCAAAATAATGCGTAAAGTAGAACTACTATCTCCAGCGGGAACGCTGGAAAAACTAAAAATTGCAATTGATTTTGGTGCAGATGCTGTTTATGGTGGAGTGAGTCACTTCTCTCTTCGTATCCGTTCGGGTAAAGAGTTTAGTATGGAGGATTTTAAAGAGGGCATAGACTATGCTCATGCACGCGGTAAAAAAGTCTATACAACTATAAATGGTTTTCCATTTAATTCCCAAATCTCACTTCTTAAAAAACATATTTTAGCGATGGCAGAGCTTAAGCCAGATGCTTTCATCGTCGCTACTCCCGGTGTTTTAAAACTTTGTAATGACCTAGCACCTCAAATTCCTCTGCATCTATCGACTCAAGCAAATGTTATGAATGTCTTAGATGCCCAAATTTACTATGATATGGGTGCTACTCGTATTATTACAGCTCGTGAAATCTCTTTAAAAGATTTAGTTGCTATTAAGACAGAAATTCCGGACTTAGAGCTAGAAGTTTTTGCTCATGGATCTATGTGTTTTGCTTATAGCGGAAGATGTCTTATCTCAACTCTGCAAAGCGGTCGGGTTCCTAATCGTGGTTCTTGTGCTAATGATTGTCGATTTGATTATGAGTTATATGCTGCAAACCCTGAAACTGGAACGCTCTTTAGACTTGACGAAGAAGAGGGTGTTGGTACTTACATAATGAATGCAAAAGATCTTAACCTTGCTTCACATATGAAAGAGATACTTGATAGTGGTGTTGTAGATTCTGTAAAAATAGAAGGTCGTACAAAAACAGCTTACTATGCTGCTACTACAGCTAAAGCTTATAGAATGGCTTTAGATGATTATTATAATGATATAGAAGATGTTGATAAATATCAGTATGAACTGGAGTCACTGCAAAACCGTGGTTATACAGATGCTTATCTTATCTCAAGACCCTTTGAGAAACATGATACTCAGAGTCTAGACTTTACTATGCAACTTGGAACACACCAAGTTTCTGGTCAGGTGAACGTTGAGGGAACGCACTTTTTATGTAAGTATAAAACTCTACCAAATGATGAGATGGAAGTAGTATTTCCTCTTGGCTCAGTTGTTGATATAGTAGACAATGATATTGGTACAACTTATGAAAGAGATGGAAAATTTTACCTAAAATTAAAACAATTAAAAGCGCAAAATGGAAAAATCTGGGAAGAAGTTCATAGTGGAAATGTAAACCCTATAGCACTGCCAACCAAGTTCCCATCATATACTTTTTTTAGAGTTCCTGCACATCCATACATGGAAACACATCCAAAGAAACAAAAAGAGTGTATAATTTCAAAAAAAGTACATAAAGTTTTTGTTTATGTCATTTTACGGGCTCAATATTTAATGAAAATATTGGCTCCTACAAATGACAAACTTTATGCAAAGGAAAAAAATAATATGAAATTTGTATCAATTGTAATGGGCTCAAAAAGTGATTATGAAATAATGAAGTCTTGTTCTGACACACTAGAAGCTTTTGGTGTTAACTATGAGATGATTATCTCTTCAGCTCACCGCTCACCAGAGAGAACAGCAACTTATATACTAGAAGCTGAGGCAAAAGGTGCTCAGGTATTTATCGCTGCTGCGGGTATGGCTGCCCACCTAGCTGGTGTTCTTTCTTCTAAAACTGTTAAACCTATTATCGGTGTTCCAATGTCAGCTTCTGCTTTAAGTGGAATCGATGCACTTCTTTCAACTGTACAGATGCCAGCTGGAATGCCAGTTGCTACAGTAGCTATAGGAAAAGCTGGAGCTATTAACTCTGCTTACTTAGCAATGCAGATGTTAGCACTTGATAATGAAGAGCTATCTATCAAACTTAAAGAAGATAGAGTTTCAAAAGCTAAAAAAGTTGAAATGGATTCATTAGAGATAGAGACAATTATAAAGATATAGATTTTTCTAAACAAGGGGCAATGATGAAATGGATGAGTGATGATGAATATATGGAACTTACTGGTTTAGATATTAATGCGGTCGATGATTTGTGTGACCGTAGTAAACTTACTATAAAAGTAGAAGACGGTGTCAGAATGATTGATCCGTCTAAAGGTTCACATGAAGTGGTTCCGGCTCAGCTCAGAGAACTCTCCTCTCGTAACACTAAAGAGATGCTGGTTCAGCCAGAGTTTGTTGAAAAAACAATAGGTACCATCATCAACCTTCATGAAAAAGTCCTAGATGCTAAAGATGAAACAATCGTCTCTGTGAAAAATGAAAATGAGTTTTTAAGAGAAGCTTTAGCATCTCTTCAAGAACTATATGACGAAGACAGAAAGACTATCCACACCCTTCAAGAACAACTAAAACTTTCTCAACAAGAAGTTGAGTTCATGAGAAGAAAATACAAACTTATGTGGAACAAAGCAATCGACGATAATACTAACTAATGAAAATAGATGAAGCCTGTGTTAGTTGCATAATAAACCAAAGTGTTAAAGTTGCAGATGCCATAAATGCATCTGAATCTTTAAAAGATAAAATTACATCTACAATTAAAGAAATGAGCTCTGACTTTTCTTTTGATGATAATCCTCCAGAAATTGCATCTTATGTTTATGAGAAAATGGCTGAGATAGCTAACAAAACTGACCTTTATGATGAAGTAAAAGCACTCTCCACAAAAAAAGCGCTCTCCTTTGTACCTCTTGTAAAAGAAGAACTTTGCAAATCTAGAGACAAACTTCTGACTGCTACAAAAACAGCCGTTGCAGGAAATGTTATAGATCTTGCCGCCGCGGTGGAATTTGACTTAGAAGAAGAACTCTCAAAAGTATTTCACACTGAGTTTGCATATAATGACTTTGACAAGTTCAGAAAAAAACTATCAGATGCTAAGAGTGTTTTAATAATAGGTGATAATGTCGGTGAACATATTTTTGACTATTTGTTTATAGAGACTTTAAAAGAGTTGTATCCAGATGCTTCATATTCATACATGGTTAGAGGAAATCCTATCATAAATGATGTAACTATGAAAGAAGCACAAGAAGCCGGATTTGATAAGCTATGCTCTTTAGTAGACAGCGGAGTTAATACCCCCGGCTTTACATATAACCGTGCAAACAGAGAATCAAAAGAGCTTTTTGATTCTGCTGATTTGGTAATATCTAAAGGTATGGGAAACTATGAGTGTATGAGTCCGTCTCACAGAAAAGATATATGCTTTTTACTTAAAGTAAAATGTGAAGTAGTCGCAAACTCATTAAACAAAGAAGTGGGCGATATAGTTTGTAAAATGGTATAATGCGTTTGGTTTATAATTTGTAGGAGCACTTATTTTTGAAAAAAATATGATGCCCGAAAAATTACAATAATAGAACCAAATGTAATAAAATAATAAATTTATTAATAATAATATCAAGGCATATATTAAGATTATAACTTTTAGCGAGATGTTACTAAAACTTCAAGAATTTTGGATGAAACAGGGATGTAACATTGTACAGCCTTATGATATCCCCGCAGGTGCAGGAACATTTCACCCAGCTACTTTTTTACGCTCACTAGATTCACAGCCTTGGTCAGTTGCTTATGTAGCACCTTCACGTCGTCCTACAGATGGAAGATATGGAGAAAACCCTAATCGCTTGGGAAGTTATTATCAGTTTCAAGCTCTTATAAAACCATCTCCGGACAATATTCAAGAGCTTTACTTAAAATCACTAGAGTATCTTGGTCTTGACGTATCTCAGCATGAAATTCGTTTAGTAGAAGACAACTGGGAGTCTCCAACTCTCGGTGCTTGGGGTCTTGGTTGGGAAGTTTGGTTAAACGGTATGGAAGTTACTCAGTTTACTTACTTTCAACAAGTTGGTGGGATAGAATGTGATCCTGTAGCTGTTGAGATTACTTACGGAACTGAAAGACTTGCAATGTATCTTCAAGGTGTTGATATTATTTTTGACATCGTTTGGAATGAAAATGAGCATGGAAAAACACTTTACAAAGATGTTCATAAAGAGAGTGTAATTCAGTTCTCAAAGTACAACTTTGAAGTAGCAGATACTGATATGTTATTTGCTGATTTTACAGCAAAAAGCGAAGAGTGTGTAAG
>JAQIBW010000102.1 GCA_027858865.1 Sulfurimonas sp.
TTTCCCGGAATTGGGAATCTTTTTTCAATTTTTTGTAGACTTAAATATCTTTCATTCATTACGCTCTTCCTTTCTTCGTATAATCAAAATAATCTGCTATTTTTCCCATTACTAAGTCCAGCAGATAACCTGTCAGACCAACTATAATAATACCTATGATGATGTTATGGTAGTTGAGGTTGTTGTACTCATCCCAAATCCAAAAACCGATACCGATACCACCAGTTAACATCTCAGCTGCTACGATAACTAACCATGCAATACCAAGAGATAGTCTCATACCTGTAAAAATATATGGAACTGAAACCGGCAGGATAATCTGAAATACCTTCTCCATAGGAGAGAATTTTAAAACCTTTGCAACATTCATATAGTCTTCACTAACACTCTTAACCCCTAAAGTCGTGTTTATGATGATAGGCCAGATAGATGTAATAAAAATAGTCGAGATTGCCGTTACATTTATATCTTTAAATATAAACAGAAGCAGTGGAAGCCAAGCTAGTGGTGATACGGGTTTAAATATCTGAATGAACGGATCAAATGCGTACTGAGCACTTTTGCTCATACCAATCAAAAGACCAAGTGGAACACCGACAAGTATTGCTAAAGCAAAACCTGCGAATACTCTTTTAAGAGATTCAATAATCTGCCAAAACAGACCTTTGTCATCTTGGTTCTCAATGTAAAAAGGATCAGTTAATACACCTTCTAACTCATCACCTTCACTAGTTACTCCACCAAATGCTGATACGTAAGTATCACTAGGTGTTGGGAAATATTCTACAACTGTTGCAACTCCTGACCAAAGCTGAATGATTATTACCAATACCAAAAGCGGTAATAATATTTTCTTAACTAGTTCATTGTTCATTTTTTTTCCTTCATTGTTGTGTAATATAATTTACATCTTTAAGCACCTAGAGTTTATAGGAGAGTACGTGAAGGAAGATTCTTGCATCTAGCTCTAGGTACTTAAAGATATCAATTACTACTAAAGTACACAAAGGCAAAACCTTTGTGTATAAAACTATTTAGTTACATACTTAGGGTCAGCACATCCAGCTGGACCATAAGGACATACATAGTTAGGTTGTTCAGTTTTAACTGTCCATTTATTTACTTTAAGCAACTCTTCTTTTGATACTTTTGATTCATCTATACCAGTAGAGAAGATATACTCAACAGCTTTGTTTGGATCGAAAACTTTACCGTCCATAAACATGTTGTACTTATCTACACCATCTTTTTTCCAAGCACTTGGAGGAAGGCTGTATCCAACTTCTTTTGCTACCTCTGCAAATAGGTCAGGTCTATAAACAGACTCGATAACTTTTTTCATATCTACAGGCTTATCAATTTGACCCCATCTGTACATTTGAGTAATGAACCACATACCGTGTGAGTAGTATGGATACGCTGCATAGTAGTTAGCAAATACATTAAACATTGGATTAGCTTCTGATTTTTGACCTTTTAAGTACTGAAATGTACCAGTCATTGATTTTTCCAATACTTTTACAGGAGCTTTTACATAGTTTGGTTTACTCAATATCTTTGCCGCTTCTTTACGGTTTTCCCATGAAGCATCTAGCCACATTTGAGCTTCTAAGATAGCTTTCATTACAGCTTTTGTAGTCTCTGGATTTTTCTCTATAAAGTCAGCACGGGTCTGGAGAACTTTTTCAGGATTGTTATTCCAAATATCGTAGTTAGTTACCAGAGTTGAACCTCTTCTTTTCAACACGATTCTCTCATTCCAAGGCTCACCAACACAGTAACCTTCAATGTTTCCAGCTATTAGGTTAGATGGCATTGTCGGTGGAGGAAAAGGCTTGATTGTTGTATCACGATCAGGAACGATTCCAGAACTTGCCATCCAGTATCTTAACTCGTAGTTGTGAGTAGAAACTGGATGAACCATACCAAATGAAAGAGGCTGATAGTTTGAACCCTCAGCTTTGCGTTTAGCATCTATGTACTTTTTAAGAGCATCTGATGTTAGTGGACGAGAGGTTTTATCCATTCCGTATTGTTCCATCTTTTTGATGATATTATTTCCAAATGTAATTCCATTACCATTAAAGTCAAGAGATAAAACAGCTTGAAGATTAGCGTTACCATTAATACCTAAAGTAGCTGCAATAGGCATACCAGCTAGAGCGTGAGAGAAGTCATACTCACCTGAGATAACTTTTTGTTGGATTCCTGGCCATCCCCCACCTTCTTTAACAACATGAACATCTAAACCGTATTTGTCAAAAAAGCCTTTTTCTTTGGCAATAACAATTGGAGCACAGTCAGTCAGTGCAATGAAACCTATTGTTAGCTTTTTCTTTTCTAACTCTACAGCCAATAATGATGTGGCAACTAATGATAACCCTAATCCAATACTTACTAATTTCTTTAACATATGTTCTCCTTAAATTTACATTATATAAATGCTTGTGGAGAAATTATACTATTAAAGATATAGTAAATATACAGTTTAATGATTAATATATATACAATATAATCTTAGTTTTACATTAAATTAACTCTATAATACTCTTATAATTTAAATATAAATGGATAACTATTATGATAATAAAGTCAGTTTGTGGATATTGCGGTGTTGGTTGTGGACTAGAATATGATAAAGAAAAACTAATCGGGGATGTGTCTTACCCAGTTAATGAAGGAAAGCTTTGCTCTAAGGGAGTATCTGAACTAATTAGTATTCAATCATCTACAAGACTTCTCAGACCCCTATATAGAGATAGCATCTCAAAAGAGTATAAAACTGCTAGTTGGGATGAGGTAGTAATAAAGATAGCCGATAAAATCAAAGAGAGTACTAAAGAAAAAATAGGTTTTTATCTCTCAGGTCAACTTTTAACAGAAGATTATTACGTTGCCAATAAACTTGGTAAAGGATTTATAGGAACTAACAATGTAGATACAAATTCTCGTACATGTATGTCAAGCGCAGTTGTAGCTTATAAAAAATCACTGGGTGCAGACTTTGTTCCGCTTAGGATGGATGATATTTTTAGCAGTGATTTACTTATACTAGTCGGTGCTAATACGGCAGAAGCTCATGTGGTTTTTCACAACCAAATAAAAAAAGCGAAAAAACAGGGACTTAAAGTAGTTGTAATAGATCCAAGACGTACTGATACTGCAAAAGCTGCTGATTTATATCTACCCATCAAAGTTGGAAGTGACATAGATTTTTTCAACCTTATCTCAAAACGCATGATTGATGAAGAACTATATAACAAGGAGTTTGTAGATAAACATGTGAATAATTTTGAACTCCTTAAAAATAAGCTAAAAAGAGCACCAGTTACAAAGATGCTAAAAAGAACAGGTTTAACTAAAGAGCAGTTTGAAGAGTTTTGGCACATGTATAAAAGTAGTGAAAATATTATTTCAGCTTGGACTATGGGCTTAAACCAGTCAGTTCAAGGTGTGGACAAAAATTTAGCACTTATTAATACGCATCTACTAAGTGGTAAAATTTTTAAAAAAGGAAATGGTCCTTTGAGTCTTACAGGTCAGCCAAATGCTATGGGTGGAAGGGAAGTAGGTGGTCTTTCAACTACTCTTGCAGTGCATCTAGACTTTAGTGAAAGTTCTATTAAAAAGGTATCAAAGTTTTGGAAAACAGATAAGATAGACAATAAAGCCGGACTTACAGCTACTCAGATGCTAGAAGCTGATTTGGATGTTTTGATTATCTGTCATACTGATCCTATTTATCATCTTCCAAACAGACATAAGGTGGAGGAGTTAATCAAAAAAATACCGCTTGTAGTTGAAATAAATGCTTATGAAAACTCTGAGACATCTAAGTTCGCACATATAAAGTTGCCGGCAGCTCCATGGGGAGAGAAAGAGGGCACGCAGACTAATCTAGACAGAAGTATTACAAAACAAGAAAAGCTTACTCGCACTTCTATTGATTGTAAGGCAGATTGGGAAATATTTCAACTCATCGCTAAAAAATTGGGATTTGAAAAAGAGTTTAATTATAAAAATCCAAAAGAGATATTTCAAGAGTATCAGGAAATGACAAAGCTAAATGAATATATGGATATACATAAAGCAGACTACGACAAGCTATCTATAAATCCTTTTGTATGGGGAGAAGATATAAATGGTTTTTTAACAAAAGATAAAAAAGCAAATCTTCATTTTGTTGAGAATAAGTTACTAAGTGAAAAGACAAACTTGGAGTACCAATTTGTTCTTTTAACAGGTCGTACACGCGATCAATGGCATAGTGGGACAAAAACAAATTTACCGCAGACACTACTGAAATATAAAGATCTTGATTTTGTAGAGATAAATAGTGAAGATGCAAAAGAACTTGATATAAGGACTGATGATGTAGTAACTGTATCATCCATACGAGGTCAGATAACTACAAAAGCTGTAGTTACAAATGCTATAAATAGAAAAACTCTCTTTGCTCCTATAAGCAATAGAGAGATAAATTATCTTACTAATGACCTATTGGACAAAGAATCATTTGAACCTGATTACAATCATAGTGCAGTAAAAATCTATAAGAAAGTTTAATACTCTTTCTTATAGATATAAATCAAGACAGCGTATAAACTCCCTAGAATCATATAAAAACTTTTTTGTAAATGTACGGCACATGTTCCCAGATGCGCTAGATATATATTTTTCAGATATAAACTTACCGTCTTTTGAGTTTTTACATATATAAAAGTACTCTTTTAAGGAGTGGTCTTCACCATCTTCTGAAGGTTCATAAAAGCCTTTTTGTTTAGCCATAATTATAGTATTTCCAACTTGCTTAGACTCTTTAACATCTATGAGATAAAGAGCTTCAATCTTTTTCTCATTTTTTACTACCTCAAGAACTTCTCTATTTTTACTAATCTCTTTATTGTTAATCATCGATATGATTTTTTGAGATATATCAGAAGCTTCTAAAAAGGATTTGCGTTTTAGTTTTATGGTTGATTCTAAATAATATCTATGTTTATATCCAACATTTTGCATTTTATCGAGTAGGTTTTTCCTATCTGGAGCATCTATACTTGGATGTGCAAATAGGTATCCTTGAAAAAGGTCTATTCCAAAGTTTAAAGACTTTAATACTTCGCTCTCATATTCAACACCTTCAGATAGAGCAATAGCACCTATTTTATAACACATGATTGCTATAGCTTTTAAAATTGCAGCATTTATGTCATTTATATCAATATCTCTTAGCAGAGATTTGTCTATTTTTACGATATCTGGTTTTACTATAGAGAGTCTATCAAACTGTGAGTCACCTGTTCCAAAATCATCTATGGCAATATTGAAACCTTTTTCTCTATAGTAACAAGTAAAGTTTTTAAGTGATTTTGTAGATTTTACTTCATCTTCTTTGACTTCAAGCACAATATTTTTTGCCGGAATATTTAATGAACTAAGTATCTCTTCAAAGTAGTACTGCTCACTTTTAAATTCGTTATTTATAGACGAAGATTCAAAGTTTAAAAAGAGGATGGCTTGATTATCTTCGTCATAGAACTCTTTAAATTTTTTTATAGATTCTATTCTTACAACTCTATCTAACTCTAGGGCTAAACCCGCTATTTTTGCTTCTTCAAATAAAATATTAGGTGCAATATAGTCACTATTTTTGTATCCTCTTAAAAGTGCTTCATAACCGAAAATCTTTTTCTTTTTTATCGATACAATAGGTTGAAAATATATATCTATATGGGTTATACCCAACTCTTTAAAATGCAAAACTTTATCCTCCCCTTTTATTTTAAACTCTGTGTTTGACGTATATCTGCTTTTTATTTTCATATTCTATTTATTATATTATGCAGATAAATTTTGCGGAATCATATGAGTCCGATTAGGACTAACCAATCCATTGTTTATTTTTTTAATACTCAAAATACTTAATATATCTTCGTTACTTACTTCTTTTATAGGAAAAACTACACTTTCAATAAGTGTTCCATTGCCAATAATATACTCTTGAAGTGGCTTTATCCTATCGGTATGAACTTCAGGAATATCACTTAACGAGTTAACTAAAATTCCTATATATCCATCTTCTGATCCAAATTTTAAGATAACAATTTCTTCATACTCTTGGACGCTTTCTCCTTGTAAAAAGTTTTGAATATCAATAATAGATATTACACTATCTTTATAGATGATAGTTCCCTTAAAATGGTGATCACTCTCCATCTTAATAGTAGATTTAAGCTCAGTTATACTTATAGCCTCAACAACTTCAAGTGCATCTATACCAAGCCACTGAGAGCCAATCATAAATGAAGCTACATCAATACTGTTTTCATCTAATTCCATTGATATATCTTTTTCTAAAGCAAACTTTTCATTCATATCTACTACAGTTTCTTCAACATCACTTATGTAAGAAAATAAAAAGTTGTAAACATTGTTTATATAATCATCTTCTTGGCTTTTATACTCTCTATAACCTTTAGAACACTGAACGCCCAAGGCATAATATTTGCCTTCGTATTCAATAATTTCACTTAAAGACTCACCAGCTTCTAAGTCAAAAAACTTTCTTTGTATATTGAAAAACTTTCCGCTAACGTAGTCACTATTGTTTGAAGCAATAATAGTCTGATCTTTAGTAGTTAAAACTGAATATAGACCATCTTTAATACTTCCATCAGATTGCTTTGGCAGAGATTCATTTATCATCGCCTCAAACTGTACACTTGAATCAAATACAATACCGATACCGCCAAGTACTCTCTCTTCATTTTCTAGTGAGCGAATAGGCGCATTGTATATGTATGTATGTTTTGAATCATAAAGATTAGATTGCTCAAAAGCTGATACATAGTATTTTGAAGAGTCCTTAATTTCTAAAGTCTTGGCAACCCATTCATCAGATAATTTTCTGCCTATAAGATGCTCTTCACTCTTTTTAGAAACTGCAACTACTACACCGTTTTTGTCATATATAAATAGGTTTGTATATACCGTATATAAATCATTTATATAAGAGAGTATATTTGACATATCTTCACGTTCATAAGCATTGATCTTTTCATTTTCAAGAATCTTTCTAAAGTCAGGTGTTAATGCCCACCATCTACAATCATTTGCTCTTTCATACAAGTTTCTATCCATAATATCAAGAATAAGGTCAGCTAAAAAGAGGCTGTCACCAAGAACCATAGTCTTAGTAAGATTAGCCATTGATGAACCAATGATATCCTTAGTATTTTCCCCTGTTTTTCTTATCTCTTGAAGTAGAGCTCTCGAAAATTGTTTATTATCATTTTTAGAGTTACTCTGCTTAATATTACCATTCCATATAGCTCTATTTAGATTGTTTTGAATATCACTAGCTTGTATAGGGATATTCTTCAGACGCTCTGAAAACTGATCACCATGTTGTAAGATAGCCAGAAGAAGCTCTTGGCTTATTTCAAAGCTTTCATCTCCAATATGAGAAAAAGCATGGTCTAGTGGAACCATAATATGTCCGTACCATCCTAAACCAAAAAATCCTTGGTAACCACTTGTCTCACAACTCTTTGCTAAGTAGTCTCTACCACCAAATGATACAATCTTGTAACTACCATCTAAAACAACTTCGAGCTGTGCTTCTAATGGTATATGATACTGATCACTCGTTGCGATAACATTTCCGCTTTCGTTTAAAATAGTAATACACTCTTTAGTCTGTGGGTTTATAAGGTTACTAAAAACTTCACTCATTTCATCTTCAAACTTAAAGCACAGGCATAGTACTCCTAGTGCTTTTGAATCATCGTCATTATTTTGAGTTACTTTGTACGAATAAACAAGACTCTCTTTATGCTGTGGAATAAAATCATGATATTTATATGTCTCAACATACTCTTGAGAAGTGTTCAATGCCTGTTTAATTAAAGAGTCATTTGATTTAAGAATTTTATTTGTATCATCTATATTTGCAAGAATATCGCCATTAGTATTCATAAGTACTATGTCAAAATATACGCTGTACTTATCTGTGTATTCTATGAAACGTTTTTGAATTTCTTTTAGATGCTCGTTAAAATTATCTGTATATTTAGTATGATTGTTTTGTAAAAAGTCTCTAATTTTTTTGTCTGTCGCTAAAAACCCAATATCTGCTGTTCTTTCAAATAAATTTCTAATTACTATATATACTGCAACCTGAGCTTTAGTATTCATCTCACTTACACTTTTTTTAAGTAACTCAGTTCCAAGATAATTTATGAGTTCTGACGATAGTGTTGAGAAGTTATTTTTAATCTTATTCATATTTACACCGGCATCACCTAACTGACTTAGTAGTGATAGGCTGTCCCAGTTTCTACTTAGATCATTTAGTTTTTCTCTGCTTTGTTCAACAGGTTCCATATACTTAATCAGTGGAAGTAATTCTGGTGATATTTTAAAATTTTTATACTCTACTAGTTTGTCCATCATAATTAGTCCTTATATTATTTCAATAGAGAAATGATATATCTAAAACAATGTTTTTTATATAAACTATTGTATGAAAAATATACAGTATTTTTATTTTATCTGATCTTTAGCATTGAAAAATTGATTATTCAATTAATTTAGGTGGAGTATTTGTGTATTTAAATGAGTTTAGATGATGAATATATCATCATCTATGGGATAGTGCTTTTAATTGATTTTTAGCAGTTCTACATCAAAAATAAGTGTAGCACCCGGACCGATAGATGGAGGCGCACCTTGCTCACCGTATGCTAAGTTTGATGGAATGACAAGTTGCCACTTATCTCCGACTTTCATCTTTTGCAGAGCTTCTGTCCAGCCTTTTATAACAGCATTTACAGGAAAACTTACAGCTTCGCCACGGTCGTAAGAACTGTCAAATACTGTTCCGTCTATGAGCGTTCCATGATAATGTGTAACTACTTTATCTGTAACTTTTGGATGAACTTTTCCTGTTCCTGATTTTAGTACCTTATACTGAAGACCACTTTGCAGAGTTATGACACCTTTTTTCTTTTTGTTAGATGCCAGATATGCCTCACCCTTTTTTTTATTATGATTTGAAAACTTATTTACCATAGCAAGTTCGCTTTTTTTCTTAGACTCTTGGTAGTGCTCCATTGCAGTTCGCATCTCATCATTCGAGAGTTTTGGTTTTTTGCCAGTAAAGATGTCTTCCATCCCAAGTTTCATAGCATCTAAGTCGATGTAATTTTTAGAAATGATAAGCTGTGTTCCAAGCTGAATTCCGATAACATAACTAGCTTTTTGCTCCCCAGTTTTTAGTGAGTTGTTTGCCATAGCAGAAGTTGCAATAAGCCCTAAACAAGCGATAATCGTAGGTATTATTTTTAACATATATATCCTTATTTATTTTTTAGGTAGACAATTGTAAGTTGTTTTAATCCAAGAGTCAAATTTATTGCTCTTTTCAAATTGCATCACATCATACATTTCAGGGTTAAGTGTTTTCAAAGATTCTTTAAAAACAGTTAAATCTAAATTATCCATTTTTTTATTATTTTTTATACTTAAA
>JAQIBW010000061.1 GCA_027858865.1 Sulfurimonas sp.
TTATGTATTTTGTAATTTTATTTTTCATTTATGAACTTTTTGTCAGGATTTTGTCACTTTTTAACACTTATGTAATAGTTAGTTGGTAATATTAGTATACAATAAAGAAATAAAGGGATAAAAAATGATGAAATTATATATATCGATAATAGCAACTTTACTATTAGTGGGTTGTACAGCTGAAAAAAAACCAAATGTTAAATCTAGCATGTACCAATCGGTAAGTCCACAAGAGGCTACTCTAGTTCAAAGTGGTAAGGATAAAGGATCTTGTGTTAGATGTGGAATGAACTTAGTTATGTTTTACAAAACAAGTCATGCAGCAGAATATAAGGGTAAACATCAGCAATACTGTTCTATTCACTGTTTAGAAGATCACCTTGGTGAAGGTGTAACTCTTAAAAACCCAAAAGTTGTAGATGTTGCTTCACTTAAATTCATTCCTGTCGGAAGTGCTTACTACGTTGTTGGCAGTAAAAAAAGAGGTACTATGACTAGAGTTAGTAAGTATGCTTTTTTAGATGAAGAAATGGCTAAAAAATTCCAAGTAAAATATGGTGGAAAGATTATGAGATTTTCTAAGGCTTTAGAAGTTACAAAAGAAGACTTTAAATAGTATTGCTTAACAACTAAATGAGCAATTTAATTTGCTCATTTAGAATATTTTAAAGATAGAGTTTTACTCTATCTCTGCATCGATAACGTCTTCAATGCTAGAGATGTATATACTTTATTCGATTTCTGCGTCTATTACATCGTCCTCTTCTTTCTTCTTTTTCTGATCAGCTTCTGCAGCAGCTGGATCTTGCTCTTGTTTGTACATTTGCTCAGCCATTTTGTGACTTGCTTCAGTAAGAACTTTTACTTTCTCTTCGATTTGCTCTTTAGTAGCAGACTCATCTTTTAGAATTTCTTTAAGGTCAACTATAGCAGCTTCAATTTTAGCTTTTTCTTCTGCTTCTAATTTCTCTCCCATCTCTTCTACTGATTTTTCAGTTTGAGAAATAAGTGCATCAGCTTGGTTTCTTAAGTCTACCATTGCTTTTCTTGTTTCATCAGCTGCTTTGTTCTCTTCAGCATCTTGAACCATTTTGTTAATCTCTTCTTCACTTAATCCAGATGATCCTGAGATTGTGATTGATTGAGATTTACCAGTTCCTTTGTCTGTTGAGCTAACAGTTAAGATACCATTTGCGTCTATGTCAAATGTAACTTCGATTTGAGGTACACCACGTGGAGCAGCTGGAATATCACCAAGTTCAAATAGACCTAAAGACTTGTTGTCTTTAGCAAACTCACGCTCACCTTGACCTACTGAAATAGATACAGCTGGTTGGTTATCTTCTGCAGTTGAGAATACTTGAGATTTTTTTACAGGAATTGTAGTTCCTTTCTCAATAATCTTAGTCATAACTCCACCAAGAGTTTCAATACCAAGTGATAATGGAGTAACGTCTAGTAAAAGAACATCTTTTACATCACCACGTAAAACACCACCTTGAATAGCAGCACCGGCAGCAACAACTTCATCAGGGTTAACACCTTTGTTTAGTACTTTTCCACCGAAAAATTTACTTACAGCTTCTTGTGCCATTGGAACACGTGTTGAACCACCAACCATGATAATCTCTTTAATATCACTGTTTTCTAAGTCAGCTTCTTTCATTGCTACTTTGATGTGATCAATCGTTTCTTCAACAAGATCAGAAATCATACCCTCAAATTTAGCACGAGTAAGTTTTATAACAAGGTGTTGTGGCCCAGCTTCTGTCATTGTGATGAACGGTAAGTTAATCTCAGTTTCAGTTGAACTTGAAAGTTCTTTTTTAGCATTTTCAGCAGCATCTTTTAGACGTTGAAGAGCCATTTTGTCATTTTTAAGATCAATCCCGTGAGAAGATTTGAACTCAGCATTTAAGAAGTCAACGATTTTGTTATCAAAGTCGTCACCACCTAAGAATGCATTACCGTCAGTTGAAAGAACCTCAAACGTACCGTCAGAGATTTCTAAAACAGTAACATCAAATGTTCCACCACCAAGGTCATAAACAAGAACATTTTCTTCAGCTTTGCTTTCTAATCCATAAGCAAGTGCAGAAGCAGTTGGCTCATTGATAATACGAAGAACATTAAGGCCAGCGATAGTACCTGCATCTTTTGTTGCTTTTCTCTGTGCGTCATTAAAGTAAGCAGGAACTGTTATAACAGCATCAGTTACCTTAGAACCTAAATAAGCCTCAGCATCTTCTTTTAGTTTTGTAAGAATCTTAGCTGAAATCTCTTGAGGAGTATAAATCTTACCTGCAACATCAACAGCCGCTGAACCATCCTTATCAACGATGTTGTAAGTTACTTTATCGTGAGCCTCTTTAGCATTTTCCTCATTCATCATAAGACCCATAATTCTCTTGATTGATGAGATTGTTCTCTCTGGGTTTGTGATAGCTTGGCGTTTTGCCGGATCACCAACTAGTACATCACCTTTGTCTGTAAAAGCAACTATTGAAGGAGTTGTATTTTTACCCTCTGCATTTGGGATGATTTTTGCTTCACCACCCTCGTATACTGCTACACATGAATTTGTTGTTCCTAAATCTATACCAATTACTTTACTCATTATTTGATTCCTTGTTTATTTACTATTTTATTTTATTCGTTTTCTCGTTCCATCTCTCCAGAGACTGTGAAATAACTTGGAAGTGAGGCTTCAGCCTCGCCATTTTGCGGGACTGAAGTCCCACTTCCTAAAGAAAACGCTAGTTTTTTCTTCCGAATTAATTCGCTACTATAACCATTGCTTCACGCAGTGGTCTGTTCTTATACTTATATCCAGATTGAAAAGTTTGAACAATCTGTCCAGACTCAACATCTTCACTATCTATACTCTGTATAGCATTATGAATATTTGGATCAAATGGCTCATCGTGAGATACCATTGTTATGCCGTGTTTTTCTAAAGAAGTCGTGAATTGTTTAATTGTTAAGTCAATTCCCTCTTTTAGTTTTTCTAAAAGTTCTTCTGGCCCTGCTTCAGAGGCTGTAGAAATCATAGCCATTTGAAGAGCGTCCATTACTGGAATCATATCTTTAGCGAATTTCTCATTTGAGTATTCAACCGCAGTATATTTTTCTCTTTCTAATCTTTTTTTGATATTATCAAAATCAGCATGAACTCTTGCATACTTATCTTTTAGAGATATTAGCTCTTCTTGAAGAAGGTCAAACTCATTCTCTACTGCTTCAGCTTCTGCCTCAGCTTCGCTTAGTTCTGTATTTTCCTCTTCGTTCTCTAGAGGTTGTGTTTGTAATTCTTCATCTGTTTGTTTTGACATAGTTGTTAAATAACTCCTTTATTTTAAAAAGATAACACTATTATACATATTGAGTGTAACAATGTCAAGTGCTACTTTAGTTTTATTAGTAAGATAAGTTGAGTCTTATGGTGTCAAGTAATAAAAATACAAATTTAAAGTTAAATTGAGTATCATTATATGTATTTTTTATTATAGTAGAATACTAACATATAGGAGTTAATATGAGATATTTAGCATGGTTTGGTGGATTATTTGCAACGCTAATAATAGGTTTATATGTTATAGCGTTTACATCTTTTGGAAATTCTATATTACAGCCGGTGATTGAAGAAAAGATTAAAGAGCAGACTCTCCTCGATAGTAAACTAAGTGTTTTTTCCTTGAGTATGAGTGAACTACATATAGAAATAAAGATAGATAAAGACAATATAGTAGGATTAAAAGGAAATTACTCTCTTTTCTCACAATCGTTTGACATTAACTATAAAGTAAAGTTCGACGATTTGAACTCACTTAAATCACTAAGTGGAGTAGAACTTCATAAAGCATTTCATACCAATGGTAAAGTAAAAGGTAATATGGCTTTTATAAACATAGATGGTATTAGTGATGTAGCATCTAGTGATACTACTTACCATGTAGAACTAACTGAGTTTAATCCTACTTCTATAATCGCTAAAGTTAAAAACCTAAAACTGGTAGAGCTTTTAGAAATAGGGGCACAAAAACCTTATGCTAGTGCAGATGTAAATTTAGATATTAATTTTAAAAATATTAAACCTCATGCCTTAGATGGAAATATTGTTCTTAAAACAGAAGATGGGAAGTTAAATACAAAAGTTATGAAAAATGATTTTAACATCATTGTCCCAAGTACAGATTTTGCCATGAGCATGGATGCTCAGTTAAAAGGTGACGATGTTGACTATGCATACAAGCTAATGTCTAATCTGTTTAAAATAACTTCATCTGGTAAAGTGATCCCCACACCACTTAAAACAGATGTAAAATATGCGATTGATATAAAAGAGCTTGCACTTCTTAAGCCGGTAACAGGAGCAGATGTCAGAGGCTCTTTTAGACTAAACGGTAGAGTAAAAGGAACGAAAGATAAGCTTACCGTAGATGGAGAGAGCGATGTAGCATCTTCAGATACAAAATTTGAAGCTATATTAAAAGACTTTGCGCCCTCAAGCGTTGTCGCTAGTATGAAAAACTTAAAGCTATCAAGAGTTTTATATATGGTTAAACAGCCTCACTACGCAGATGGAATCTTCTCTTTAGATGTTAATATAGCAGATGCAAGAAGTGCAAAGCTAAACGGTACAGTGGTAACAAGTGTGAAAAAAGGCTTACTAGACGTAAAGTATATGACAAAAGCATACAAGTTTAAAACACCAATGCCACAAACAGCCTTTCAAATGACTACAAGTACAACTCTAAATGGAAACATTATTGACACTAAAGTTAACTTGGATTCTACACTTGCAAACTTTGATATAAAAAGAGCAAGAATAAATCTAAGTAATAACTCTGTAGTTAGTGATTATAAGGCAACAGTACCAAACCTAGACAAGCTGTTTTTTGCAACTGAACAACATCTCAAAGGTGATATTAGTGTTCATGGAGAGTTAAACAAGGGTAATGATCTAGACCTTACGATACTCTCAAATGTAGCTGGCGGTAAGATAGATGCTAAACTTCACAATGATGACTTCCATGCCGACATACTCTCTATCCAGACATTAGACGCTCTTCATATGCTGATATATCCTGAGATTTTCAAATCATCTTTAAATGCTAAACTTGACTATAATTTGGCTCATAAAAAAGGTAAGTTTGACGGGCACTTAGTAGATGGAAAGTTTACTAAAAACGAGATGTTTTCTTTAATTAAACAGTATGCAAAAGTTGATATGTATGTAGAAACATTTAAAGGTGATGTAAATGCTGATATAAACAAAGAAAAGATAGTTGCATCTATGAACTTGAAATCTAACACTTCATCTATCAAGACAAAAAATACAAGGTTAAATACTAAAACAAAAACTATTGACTCTAAAATAGATGTTGTTGCAAATAAAAATCCGGTATTAGTTACACTAAAAGGTAAGACTTCTTCACCCAAAGTAAGTGTCGATGTAGAAGACCTTTTAAAACAAGAGGCGGGGAAAGCTATAGAAAAAGAAGTAGGCAAACTACTTAAAGGTTTTTTCTAGATTATCCTTTAAATAGTTCGTTTGCGTTAAGCAGTCTATCTGTAGGCTTAGCAATAAAGTAACCTTGCATATAATCAACACCTAACTCTTCGAGTTTGTCGTAAACTTCTTTAGAGTGAACAAACTCAGCAATAGTTTTCATGTTCGCTTCTTTGGCAAAATGGATGATGCTTTTTACTACTTTAAAATCTTTTTCACTCACATCTATATTTTTAACCAAAGAACCATCTATCTTTAAATAGTTGGCTTCTATGTCTAAAATGGTTTTAAAGTTAGAGTAGCCACTTCCAAAATCATCGATTGACACTTTGGCATTAAAGCTATGAAGTAAATCTATCTTCTCTTTAAATAGAATCATATTATCAATCTCATCACTTTCAAGTATTTCAAACGTAACCCTAGAAGCCAAGTCTTTACTAGCCGTAAATGTGTCGGTAATAGTTGCCTCAATATCATTATTGATAAGATCGGAGAAATTAATGTTTATGCTTACAGATTCTTTTGCATCTTTAAACTTTTCAAATACAATAGAGAGAATCCTCTGCGTAAGCTTGTAGTGAATATTTGTATGTTTAAGTCCTGGAAGAAAAAATATAGGAGCAATTATTTTTCCTTTTTTATCTATGATTCTAACTAGGGCTTCATATTTTAGTATCTCATTAGTAAGTTGGTTGTATATAGGTTGATAGTGACATATAACCCGTTCTTCTTGGATAGCTTGCTTTACGAAATCTATATCTTTTGCTTTTGAGAGTACCATATTTTTTGATTTGTCATTGAAGTAAATAACTCTATTCCTACCTTCTTTTTTTGCAATATAGAGCATTTTGTCAGCTACTTTAACCGCTTCACCTAGATTCTTTTCAGCAGCCGGATTTTCATGAACACCGATTGAGACTTGCATCTCTATTTTATGTGTCTCATATGTAAATATATGGGCATTTATATTTTCTCTGATTCTCTCACAAATATCTGAAGAGCTGCTTGCTGAATCTCTATTATATATGAGTAGTAAAAAGTCCTCACCTCCGTAGCGTATAAGTTTGTCATTATCTCTATTGGAGCTTTTATAGCTACTCTTAGAGCTCATTTGCGAATTCCAATGAATATTCCTGGTCGACACGGAATTGAGG
>JAQIBW010000055.1 GCA_027858865.1 Sulfurimonas sp.
TTATTATTATAAACTAATTGGGTACTGTCAGATTTGCTCATTTTTTAGAAGATTTTAGTTAGTAGTTAAGTTTGCGTTTTTTGTTTATTCTGCAGAAAGAATGTAATTAATTTTATGCAAAAATTTATTCAGACTTCTAAAAATATTATTACAAATTCAAGTATCAAAGAGTTAGAACCTATTAAGGTACGGAACAATAGCGGAGAACTGTTAGAAGCAAGTAATAATTTTAATTTTCTCGTAGAAAAAATAAATAGCTCAATCAAACACTCAACAAACTCAATAGAGCACTCATATAACTCACTAGAACATGTAGAAAACAATATAGAAGATCTTCTTGAACTACTATATGTAATGGATGAAGATGAAAGTATTGACAAAGAGTTAACAAAAAAAGAGGATGCCTTGATCCAATCTTTAGAAGAGTTAACATCATCTACGCTTAAACTGGAAAATCTAAAATCTGATTTAGACAAGCTTGTCTCAAGCTATCAACTTAAACATAACTAAATTTTTAAATTAATCTCATAATTTGACCTTAGTCAAATTATTGACCTCATAAATGTAATAATATTTTGAATCATTTGAATATAGTTTATATATTCAAAGGAATATTAAGGAGAAGAAAATGACTAAGCATTTCAACAAGCTTACTTCACTTATTTTAGGTACAACACTAGCTGCGACAGTTGCGTCTGCAAGTGGTGGTGAACTACAAGAAGTAATGAAGGCAAGAGGCTTAACGGAAAACGATGTAGTTCGTGCTGCGAAGACTTATAACCCTACTGGTGTTAAAGATGAGTTTATCGTATTTAGTTCTGGTGGTCAATCTGGACAAGTAATTGTTTACGGTGTACCATCAATGAGAATTTTAAAATACATCGCTGTATTTACACCTGAGCCTTGGCAAGGGTACGGTTATGATGTTGACAGTCTTAAAATTTTAAGACAAGGTAACATTCGTGGTCGTGAAATAAACTGGGGAGATACTCATCACCCTGGACTTTCTGAAGTAGATGGTAAATATGATGGTAAATGGTTAGCTATCAATGATAAAGCTAATCCACGTATCGCTATTATCGATTTACATGACTTTGAAACAAAACAAATAGTTGTTAACCCTGTATTTAAATCAGATCACGGTGGAGCTTTCTTTACTCAAAATAGTGATTATATCATTGAAGCTGCACAATATGCTGCACCATTTGATAATAACTATCACCCAATTGATGAGTACAAAGAGTCTTACCGTGGTGGTGTAACTCTATGGAAATTTGATAATAAAATAGGTAGAATCATAGAGAAAGATTCTTTCACACTTGAATTACCTCCATATATGCAAGATTTAAGTGACGCTGGTAAAGGCGTTTCTGACGGTTGGGGTTTTACAAACTCATTTAACACTGAAATGTATACAGGTGGTATCGAAGTTGGTATGCCACCAAATGAAGCTGGTATGTCAAGAAATGACACTGACTTCTTACATGTATATAACTGGAAAAAGTTAGCAAAACTAGCTCAAAACAAGAAAAACTATAAAAAAGTTAATGGAATGAAAATCATTCCAATCGAAGTTGCTGTAGCAAATGAAGCTCTTTTCTTAATTCCAGAGCCTAAATCTCCTCACGGTGTTGATGTTTCTCCTGATGGTGAATATATCACTGTTTGTGGTAAGCTAGATACTCACGCTTCTGTTTATAAATGGAGCAAGATTAACAAACTTATCAAAAGCAAAAAATACGCTGGTAAAGACCCGTATGGTATTCCTATCTTAGATATGAAGTCAGCTTTACACGGTCAAGTTGAACTAGGTCTTGGGCCTTTACATAATCAGTATTCAAATATTGATGGTGAAATTTATACTTCACTTTATGTTGATTCTCAAGTTGTAAAATGGAACTATAAGACTCTTAAAGTTTTAGATAAAGAAAATGTTCACTATAACATTGGTCACCTTTGTGGAATGGAAGGTAAGTCTGCTGATCCTCAAGGTAAATATATCATTGCTCTTAATAAACTTGCAATCGATAGATTCCAAAATGTTGGTCCTCTTCACCCACAAAATCACCAGTTGATTGATATTAGTGGTAAGACTATGGATTTATTAGTTGACATGCCTCTACCTCTAGGTGAACCTCACCAAGCTGTAGCTATCAGAGCTGAGAAACTGCACCCAGCGGTAAGATATACAATGGGTACAAACGCTAAAACTGGTAAAATTCATAAAGGTAAAACTTTAGCTGGTCAAGAAAAAATCGTTAGAAAAGGCAAAAATGTTTACGTTTATGCAACTCTAGTTAGATCTCACATTAACCCAGAGAGAATTACCGTTAACAAAGGTGACAATGTTACTATCTACATGACTAACTTAGAGAGAGCTCAAGATGAGACTCACGGTTTTACAGTTGATCATTTCGATGTACATGCTTCACTAGAGCCTGGTGAAACTGCTGAAATCAACTTTACTGCTGATATTGAGGGTGTTTTCCCTTACTACTGTACTGAGTTCTGTTCTGCACTTCACTTAGAAATGATGGGTTACATGATGGTTAAAGATCCGAACAAAAAATATGTATCGGCTCAAAAACTAAAAATGAAAACTATGTCTAAAGAAGAATTAACAGCTGAATACAAAAAAACTGTTGCTGTAAATGACGCTACAGATGCTGTAATTCAATCAGTTGTTGCATTCTTAAAAGAAAACAAATTTGGAGATCACAAAGTTGTTGCTGCTCTTGTAACTGATGCATTTGACCAATATGGTCAAATTCCTGCTCAGAAAAAGAAAGCTGATGCTGCCTTCAAAAAAGGTGATATTGAAAAAGCTATTCTTTTTGAGAATATGATTTGGCAACTAATGGTTAAAACGGCAGACGTTGGTATTAGAGCAAAAGACACTCTAGTAAGACTTGTTGCTACTAAGCAGACTACTTCAGCTCAAAGAGGCGAAAAAGCTTTTGGTGAGGGTGGTTGTTCAGGTTGTCACGTTATCGGTAAAGTATCTTCAGGTCCAGACCTAACAGGTGCACTACAAAGACATGAAAATGGTGAGAAATGGGTTAGTAACTTCATTTTAAATCCAGAAAAAATGTACGATGACCCATATGTTAAAAGCATGATTGATTATTTCAATCTTAAAATGCCTAACCAACATATGAATAAAGAAGAAGTTAAAAACATTGTTGAATATCTTAAATGGATTGACGAGAATGCTAACTTATTCTAGAATATAGATTAAGCTTTAAGCTTACATGTAAAGGAGGGTTACCCCTTCCTTTACAACAATATATAATAACTCCCCTACTCAATAATCTAAAATAATAATTCTGAGCAATCTCTTAATTTGAATTTTGTCACTTATGACCAAAAAGTGCCTATATCATAAATTTTCTTAAATATCCTTGACTTATATCAATAATTCTATTATAATTTTTATACTGTTATTATAGCTCAAGCATATAATAAAGTTAATATTTTGTTATATTTATTCATTAATTGATATAAGTCTAGTTTTGTAACTAATATTTTTGATATAATTTATTTATATAATTACTGTAATAATTAGAGATTTGTTTACATCAAATGTTATTTTTACAATAATTAGAGATTTAAATAAATTTAGGATTATTCTCAATAAGGAAACACACATGCATCCAAGTATAAAAAAGCAAGAATCTTTGCTCTTTTAGCTTTACTTATCTTAACTTTTTCGTTTACTTTCCCAATGATCGCGTTTAATGGCGTACTTACGCAAATTGACCATCAAGAAGGTGACAAAGTATCTTCATTTAGTTCTAAAGTTTGGAACTTTTACAATAAAGGAAGATATAAAAGTATATCTACCCCCAAAGAGGCTCACAATAACCTAGAGAAGATGATAGAGTCTGCATCTGAGGTTGGTGTAGCTTCACTGCCGATATGGGCTGTTTCTCTTGAAGCACCTAACTATCCAAAAGTAGCTTTCCCAGAAGGAATTCCTGTATATTTCCACTTTGATGGATATAGTGGAGAAATTCATGAGATGAATACTATTAATCATTATGTAGGAATGGATCCTATGTGGATAGGTGGTATATTTGAAAGAGAGATCGGTATCTATGCACTGCTTTTACTATCTCTTGGTATAATATACTTTATTGCCTACAATAATAAAATATTAAATTATCTTATGCTTGTTCCAGCATCTCTGCCCTTACTATTTATAGCAGATTATTCTTACTGGCTTTATTGGTTTGGACACAACCTTCATGATTGGGGAGCATTTAAGATCAAACCTTTTATGCCTACAGTATTTGGAGATGGTAAAATAGCACAGTTTGTTACACACTCGTATCCAACTATCGGTTTTTATATGATAGTTGCTATAGGTTTATTAAGTCTGCTTGCATTTTTTGCTAAACAAAAAGCATTAAAAGAGATGCAGTCATAAATTGAGAACTAAGGCTTTACATGTTTAGAATTATCTTTATTTTTTCTCTTTTTTTATACAGCCAGCTTGCTGCCGCAAACATATTGCAAGATGCAATAGACAATGCGCCAGAAGGCTCTATATTAAAACTACCTGCTGGCGTATATAAGGGAAATATAACAATCACTAAGCCTATAACAATAATAGGTAAAGAAGATGGTGTAATTATTGATGGAGAAGGTTCAGGAACTGTAATACACGTTAAAAGCTCATATGTGACTCTTAAAAACTTAAAAATCATAGGAAGTGGTGAGAGACACGACAAGATTGACTCAGCTATTACTATGATTGAAGGTAAACACTGTGAAATTAGTAACTGTGTTATAGAAGATTGTCTATTTGGTATAGATTTACAGATGATAAATAACTCAATCATCTCAAATAACAAAATCACTTCAAAAGATTTAGATTTGGGTATGCGCGGAGATGGATTAAGACTTTGGTATTCCAATGATAATATTGTCAAAAAGAATTCACTTATTAAGTCACGTGATATGGTTATCTGGTACTCTCATGGAAATGAAATAGTAGCAAACCACGGTACGCATGGTAGGTATTCTCTACACCTTATGTATGCCGGTAAGAATCTTATAAAAGATAACATGTATGAGTTTAATAGTGTTGGTATATTTTTCATGTACTCAAAAGACACTATTGCAATAGGCAATACTATAAAAAGTTCTATTGGTACAACAGGTATGGGGATTGGGCTTAAAGACGTTTCGAACTTTACACTAAAAGATAACACTATCATTTACTGTGCACAAGGTATTTATATCGATAGATCACCTTTTGAACCTGATACACATAACTGGCTGATAGGGAACAAATTACTTTACAATGCGGAAGCTTTACACTTCCACTCACTTAGTGAAAACAACATTATTAAAGACAATACTATATTGGGCAACATCGAAGATATAATTAATGACAGTAGAGGTGCAAAAACTAACGAAAATGAGATCGTTGGGAATTATTGGGACAACTATACAGGATTTGATAGAGATGGAGATAATATTGGTGACACTCCTCATAGAGTTTATCAGTATGCAGACCAACTTTGGATTTACAATCCTGATGTTAAGTTTTTCTATGGTTCACCAGTAATTTCACTTTTAAACTTTTTAGCAAAATTAGCTCCATTTACAAAACCACTCTTTTTACTTGAAGATGATAAACCTAAAGTTAGGATTAAAGGATAAACATGGCAAAAGTACAAACAGATAGAAGAGAGTTTGTTAAATATTCTACACTTGGAATATTAGGCCTTGCTCTTGGTGGAGGGATGATATTTAGTCCTTACACTCTTAAAGCAGAAAATAGACTAAGACCTCCAGGGGCTGTAGACGAGAAAAAGTTTCTTGCTCTATGTATTAAGTGTGGACAGTGTCTTCAAGTATGTCCATATCACTCAATAAAATTAACTGACATGGTAAAAGGCCATGGGATAGGAACACCATACATAGATGCTAACGAGCGTGCTTGTTATGCTTGTAGTGCTGTTCCTTGTGTTCTTGCTTGTCCAAGTGGTGCGTTAGATCATCATACTGAAAAACCGGCAGATATCCATATGGGAATTGCTGTATTAGAGTTTCCTGACACTTGTCTAGCTATTAGCAGTACTCCTGTCCCTAGCGGTTACAACAGCAAGATGCTTGCGTATAATGATTCAGTTACAAATAAGAATAAACTTGAAGTTGCCCTTGCTAAGAAGTTCTCAAAGTATGAAGGTGAACCGTGTACTCTTTGTGCAGATATGTGCCCAATACCAAATCCTATGAGTGCAATCGCCATGGTTGCAGATAGCAATAGAGGCAAACGTCCTGAGATTTATGACGGATGTATTGGTTGTGGAGCATGTCAAGAGGTATGTCCAACAAAAGTACCATCTATTGTAGTTAAACCTAGAGTTACCTATGAAGAATATTATGCAAATAAAAACTAGGAGATATTATGAACACATATAAAATTCAAGGTTTAGCATACACATTAAGCCTATTACTTTTTGCAGGTATAACTGGTTGTAGTGATAGTGCTGAGGAAAAACAAACAGCAAAAGAGGCATCAGCAAAGACAGCTGAAGCTCCAAAAATTGAAGTTGTTCAGAATAAAGATGCTCACGCTATCAAGGTTGAAGAAAAAGAGAACGATAAGTCTCTAAGTAAGTCTTACTACTATGACTACAATGTAAAAAGTGCTTATGATGAAAATTCTAGACCTGCAAATGAGGATGCAGCTGTTCGTGTTAAACCTAGAACAACTGTTGATGCAAATATGCACGTTAGAAGCCCATATGATAAAGTACAGGTTTCTATGCTGGTAAGAAAGCTTAGTAAAGAGTTCATAGTGAAGTGTTCTGCTTGTCATAACGACTATGCAAATGGAGTTATCGGACCATCACTTCTTGGTAAAGACTATACTTACATATACAACAAGATCATGAGTTTTAAAACGGGTGAAAAATCAAATCCACTGATGAACGACCTAGTAAAAATGATGGATGAAACAAAAATCAAAAAACTAGCTCAAGAAATATATGAGTTTAATAAAGAAATAAACGAAATGAGGAACAAATAGTGAAAAATATAATAGTAGGTGTTTTAACATTTTTAATAGTTGGATTGATGATTATTACAGCGATGGATGATCCTGTATATCACGGTGGGGAACATGCAAAAGTCATTAAAGATTTCGGTACAGGTGATGGTAAAAACAAAAATATAACAGCTGCTGCAGCTCCTAAAGAAAAATCTGACAGAGACAAAGAAAATGAAGCACTTAGCGCACTTAGAGACAAAGCAGGAAATGCTGGAGCATTTAAAGTAAGTAATGAGTACAAAAGTAAATGTTCATCATGTCACGGAGTTAACGGGTCAGGTTTCCAAAATGGTAGAGCTATGATGGGACCAAAGTTATTCGGACAGAGTGAAGAAAAACTATACAAAGATTTATCTGACTTCAAAGCTGATAGAAGAGAAAATATGATTATGAAGGGTCTTCTACTCAAGTTAGATGATGAAGATCTTAAAAGATTTGCAAAAGAAATCGGAGAGTTCCCAGTAAAAGCTAAGCAAAAAGCGGCAGAGTCAGAATAATAGTAAATAAAATGGAGTATTTAAATGGATAAGTATAACAATAGAGAAACCATAAAGAAATCAACTTTTTTCTCTACATTTTTTGATACTACAAAAGATGGCAAAAAGAAATTTAGCTATAGAATGAAGAGATGGGTACTTATTATTGCGATCCACCTCTTTTTCTTCCTGTCATTTTTTATTGACCTGCAGTTACTAGAGGGGACTCTTAGTGGTTCTAGATTTCTAGGCTTTCATATGATAGACATATATACAACTATGCAGATGTTTTTAGCTACTCATGAACTGCCGATAAATATGATAATTGGCACAAGTACTATTTTAATTGTATATCTGCTTGTAGGTGGTAGAAGTTATTGTGCATGGGTATGTCCCTACGGGATACTAAGTGAGATAGGTGAAAAGTGGCATAACACTTTAGTAAATAAAAAAATCATCAAAGAACGTAAATTTGATCATAGAGTTAGACATATATTTTGGGTAATGTTTTTAATACTCTCTATTACGAGTGGTTACTTAGTTTTTGAGACATTTAATGTTGTCGGAATTCTAAGTAGAATGATCGCTTATGGATGGTCTTTAGCCCTTCTATGGGTTGTAGTAGTATTTGCTATCGAAGTTTTTTACTCTCGTCGTGCTTGGTGTACTTATATCTGTCCTATCGGTACTACTTATGGTTACATTGGTAAAGTATCTGCTCTTAGAATCGAGTGGAACGACAACTGTGACCACTGTATGGTTTGTAGTGATGTATGTTTTGAAAATCAAGTATTAGAGATTACAAAAGCTAAATACGACAAACAAAGAGAAGAAAAAGGTATCACAAGAGAGTACATTACTGGTGCAGATTGTACACTTTGTGGAAGATGTGTAGACGTTTGTCACGCAGATGCTCTTAACTTTGACTTTAGATTAAAAAGCTTGGTGTAGATAATGATAAAAATAAATAACTTAACTAAAAAATTTGGTGCGCATGTTTCCCTAGACAATATTAGCTGTGAGTTTAGAAAAAATGAAGCTATCGCCCTTATGGGTGCAAACGGTGCTGGTAAAACTACTCTTATTCGCGCTATACTTGGTTACTACCATCCTAATGCAGGAAGTGTTTCTATAAATGGTCTTGACCCTATTAAGCAAAGAGTAGAAGTTTTAAAAGAGATTAGTTTTGTTCCTCAACTACCTCCTCCGATTAAGCTAAATATCGAAGAGCTTATTCAGTACATCAGCATAAGTACAGATGTGGATAAAGAGAAAATTATCCACTACTCAAATGAGATGAAACTTGACCTAAAATCAAATATGGGAAAATCATTTTTTAAACTGAGTGGAGGGATGAAACAGAAGCTTCTTATTGCTATCTCTTTGGCAAAAAAGAGTAGTATCATCATATATGATGAACCAACAGCAAATCTAGACCCAAAAGCCAGAGATGACTTTTACAGACTGCTAAAACAAAATGAAGAAGAAAAAGTTCTTCTTTTTGTTACACACAGACTTGAAGAAGTAAAAGATCTTGTAAACAGACAGATATATATGGATTTGGGAAAAGTGGTTTCCGATGATAAAATTTAATCTACTGCTTATATTAGCACTTACTTTTTTCACTGCTTGTAACTCATCAGAGAGTTCATCAGCTGAAGCACTCAAGAGTGAAGCCAAGATCTGTCCTAAGTGTCATATGGAAGTAGATAAATCAAATATGTATAGTGCCTCTCTGGTTAGAAATGGTACTATGCACTACTTTGATGATATCGGATGTATGATTTTATGGAGCCATGAAAATGACATAGACACAGCAAAAGCTAAAGTCTTTTCTAAAGACACTGCTCACTATATAGATGCAGCAAGTGCAAGTTACAAAATAGGTGAGAAGACACCTATGTCATACGGTTTTGGTGCCTATGAAAACGGTATTGAAAATTATATAGACTATGATGAAGTATATATAAGAATGTTAAGAGGTGAGCATATGGCTAACCCAAAAATTAGAAAACAGGTACTAGGATATTAATGAAAAATTTATATTTAATCGCATACTTAGACTTAAAAGAGTCTCTTAGAGCTAAATGGTTTGTCGTTTACTCTCTTGTATTTGGAGGACTGATTGCTCTATTTTTTATTGCAGGAGTAACTGAGTCTCAGGTTATGGGCTTTAGTGGTCTTAGCAGACTACTTCTAATGTACATACAGATTACAATCGTAATCTTGCCTATATTTATACTCATAACAACTGTTAGGTCAATTTCTGGAGACAGAGATAATCACATATTAGAGTATATGCTTTCATTCCCTATATCGCTTAAACAGTACTACTGGGGAAAGATAATAGGTCGTTTCATAACTGTATATCTTCCTGTCCTTTTTGCAATGCTTATCGCCATAGCTTACGGAGCTTTTAAAGGTGCAGATATTCCTTGGAATATCTTCTTTTTATATACAGGGCTTTTATTTGCAATGAGTAGTGCCTTTTTAGGTATAGCATTTTTCATCTCTTCATTTGTAAAATCTAGTGAAGTTGCTCTTGGGATAGCATTTTTTGTATGGATATTTTTACTTGCATTTATAGATATAGCACTTATCTCTCTTATGATGCAAAACAGATTTAACGAAGAATTTATTATCTTCATTGCAATGATAAACCCTATGGAAATTTTTAGAGTTGCAGCCATATCACTCTTTGACCCTGAACTTACTGTTATGGGTCCGGTAGCATATTACATACTTGATTCTATGAGTCAAATGGTTTTTGTACTTGTGTCTATAGCTTACCCTGTTTTTATAGGTTTGCTTTTTGCATTTATGGGTTACAAAATTTTTGAGAAAAAAGATTTAGTGTAGTGAGCACAGCGCTCCAAGCGAAGTAAAAGGAATTACTTCCTTTTACGGAATAATAAATATCAGGAGAAAAATAATGATTAAAATAGTTTTAGCAATAGTTTTAGCGACGAGTGTTCTATTTTCGTATGAGATGGACTACACAAAAGAGACAAAAGGTTTAGTTAGACACTTAAAAGTCTATAAAGACCCTAGATGGGTGTCAAAAATCGAATTAAAGAATGGAAAGAAAATATTTTTCTCAAGCCCTAAATCAATGATTGAGTTTTATCATAGACCTGGCAAATGGTTCGATATAGGGGTAAAGAGTGAAGATGACTTTAAAGAGATTCTTGTTACAGACTTCACAACACTAAAACCAATAAATGCTAAGGGTGCTTTCTTTGTTTATGGTGGAGATATCACTTCACCTGCTGGAGATGATTTACCGCCATTTGCAACTTATGAAGCAGCAGAAAATTATTCTAAAAAATATAACGGTAAGAGAATCATGCATTTTAACGAAATCTCAGATGCACTGATAAGACTGTTAAACGGAAGGATATAAAATGACTAAGCCTACCCCATTAGATGTTGAAATAGAGCTAGATCCAAAACGCTATATAGTTAGTGAGACAGATGCAAAAGGTAAGATTACTTACTGTAATGAGTACTTTAGGGAAGTATCTGGTTACTCCCAAGAAGAGTTAATTGGTGCACCGCATAATATCGTGCGTCATCCAGACATGCCAAAAGTTGTTTTTAAACTATTATGGGAAACTATCTCTGCCGGTAAAAACATCAATGCAGTTGTAAAAAACCTCGCAAAAGATGGCAGATACTACTGGATATTTACAGAGTTTGAAATTCGTAAAGACACTGATACAGGTGAGGTTATTGGTTATCATGCATCTAGAAAAACGATATCTAAGCATGTTATAGAAATCATCTCTGAGCTATATGCAGAGCTTTTAGAGATAGAGAAAAAAGAAGGCGTTGAAGCTTCTCAAACATATCTGGTAAACTTCCTAAAGTCCAAAGGTGACAATGTTAATTTTTCTAACATTATGGAAGAGATTCACAGGTTTTACTAAAGAGCCGACCTTAACATGATGAAAAAACTTTTACTGTTTATTTTTTTTATCACTACCCTATACGCAAATATTCTCCAAGAAACTATAGACTCTGCTCCTTTGGGAGCAACACTTAAACTTCCTTCTGGCATCTACACTGGTAATATAGTCATAAATAAACCTATAACTATTGTCGGAAACAGTGATGGGGCCATCATAGATGGTGAAGGGAGAGGTAAAGTCATAACTATCAATAGTTCAAATGTAACTCTTAAAAACCTAACCATTAGAAATAGCGGTACTCAGATGTACAATCTTGACTCGGCCATATTTATAAACAAGTCTAAAAATTCTGAGATAAGTAACTGTAAAATACTAAACTCTCTCTATGGCATAGATATGCTCATGGTAGAAGACTCAAATATTTCAAATAACTTCATAACTTCTTATGACAACGCCATAGGTCTAAGAGGAGATGCTCTAAAAATCTGGCACTCTCACAACAACATTATAAGCAACAACACTATAGACAGAGTTAGAGATGTCACAATCAACTACTCAAACAACAACAAAATAATAAATAACCATATCACGAACTCTAGATTTGCCATGAGTATTGGTCACTCTAAAGAAAATCTCATAAATGAAAATATATTTAAGTATAATTCAGTCTCTTTGATGCTGATGATGACACAAGATACTATAGTAACAAACAACACGATACAAAGCTCAAAAGGGGCTGCCGGCATCGGAGTAATGATAAAGGGTGGATCTAACCTTATTTTTAAACACAATGCACTCAAATACAACGCTAAGGGCATGTACATAGACTCTAAGTGGACAGAAATAGGTATGAAAAGATATATAACAAATAACGATATATCTTACAACAAAGAAGCTATACATTTTCATCTAACCATACGAAACAATACATTTACAAATAATGAGTTTATAGGCAACATTGACGACATAGTAAAGAGTACAGAAGGGTTTGAGACTAAGCTAAATGTAGTGGAGCATAACTACTGGGACAGATACACTGGTTTTGATAAAGACGGCGATAACATCGGTGACACTTCTCACAAGATCTACCAATACGCCGACCGTCTTTGGCACTACAACAACAAAGTAAAATTCTTCTACGCCTCTCCAATCATGACAATACTGGATTTTTTAGCTCAGATAGCTCCCTTTATAGACCCTATTTTGATTCTTGAAGACACTAAACCTATTGTCAAGAAGATAGAAAAAAAGTAAGTTTACTTATTTCCACTCAGAGTATGGATGCTCTAAAAGATTTGAGTTGTAGTATCTTGCTTCATCTGTAACTTCTTTTACAATCCACTCAGGCAGTTCAACATTCTCATCTTCACTATCAAGTTCTACTTCTGCAACTATCAAGCCGTCATTTTCCTTATGAAAGATATCTATCTCCCAAGTATGTTTTTTATGCAAAATCAGATATCTTGTTTTATATAAGATAGGTTTTGTACAGAACTTCTCTAGCATCTCATTAGCATCTTCTACCGGTATAGCGTATTCATATTCAAGCCTAGTAGCACCAATATTCCCGCCCTTGATAGTCACAAAAGCTCCATTCCCCTTAACTCTAACACGAATAACAGTTTCATCTTTAGTCTGAATATAACCCTGTTTAATATCATATCCATTTTCAAGTTTTCCCAACTTATCCGTATCTATTAAAAATTTTCTCTCGATTTCTAGTGCCATAATTTATCCTAATAAAAAGTTTTTATAATGCGTAATCAACAACCTTAGCCTCTAACGTAACTTCTTTTATAAGCTCAACAACCTTTAGATGCTCAGGATGAACTGCGTAAGATTCTAGGTCTTCTTTATCCCAAAAAGTACTATAAAGTGAAAGGTCTAATGCTCTCTGGGATTTATTAAAGTCAACTCCGACTTCCATTGATTTTAGAGCTGGGATAAGATTTACTAGAGCGTTTAACCTTTTTGTAACTTCTTCTATATTTGCATCTTTGTTTTCGTCTTTAAACTTGAACATTACTATATGGACTATCATTTTATGCCTTTTTTAGTGCAATTCTAGCATAATACCAAGATGAAAAGAACTTTAAAAGAACTCTATGGAGTCGGTGTACTGTTTTTCTACTTTTTAAAGTGGCCTTACTTTTTTGGCTTTGCATATTTGTACGAAAATGGACTAAACAACAACTTTATTCTTAACGTACTATGGTTTTACTGCGTATTTTTAATTTTAAAAGATATATACACTATGATTAAAAACAAAAAAATCAATAGATGCGATATTAAGTAAGAATTCCTTTCCAGAAAAACTCAGCTATCATAACTATCAAAAATATTCCTACAAGATTTAAAACTATCCCGTATCTAATCATACTCTTCACATCAACGACCCCTCTACTCATAGCTATAGCGTTTGGTGGAGTGGCTATTGGAAGCATAAAAGCATAACTTGCACATAGAGTTGCCACCATCATAAACAAAGTGGTGTTTATACCTGTCTGCTGGGCTACAGAGTAGATAACTGGGAGCATGATGGATATTAGTGCTGTGTTTGATGTTATTTCAGTTGTAAAAGTTATAAGCATCGCAACGGCAAAGAGTAAAATAATAGGATTGAGCTCTGTCATAGTAATAAGATAAGATGCAACCTCAGATGCAAGACCAGTCCCACTAAATGCATCTGCTATAGAAAAACCGGCACCAAATAAGAACATAATCCTGTAAGGTATTTTTGCTTTATCTTCCATCCACTCCAACAGGTTAAAGGGTGGCATAAAAAGGATAAGTCCGGCAGCTAATAAAATCCCAGCTTCACTAAGACCTAATCCTCCCCAAAATGGTTTCATAGGAGCGTTTAGAAGTAATAAGAAGACAAGTCCTCCTATAATATATAGAACTTTCTTTTGTGCTGTAGTTAGGGGTACTTTTTCTTCATCTCTATGTATAGGTGTCTTTGAAACTCCTATACTAAGAATCATACTTACTACTATAAACATTACAAAAGCGAGTGGAGCGACCATCCATACCCATTGAAAAAATGGGATAGTCTCCATCCCCTTTTCTGACATAATACCAAGTAATATAAGATTTGGTGGTGTTCCAATAGGAGTCATAATCCCACCAACACTAGCTCCATAAGCTATGGCAAGAGCAAACCTAAGCTTCAACTTCACATCATCAGTAATAAACAATGCAATAGACATCAACAGAAGTGTTGTAGTAGTATTTGAGAGAATTGAGCTAAGTAGTCCAGAAGTTATAGCTAAAGAAAAAATCATACCTCTTGGCGTGTTTGGAAATAGTCCTAGCATCTTATCGGCTATCCATGTATGCAGGTTACTTTTCTCAACGGCAATAGCAAGCATAAAACCACCTAAAAACAAAAATATAATAGGATTAGAGTAATTAACTGCAGTAGCTTTTGTATCCAAAATAGAAAAAGCCGGAAATAGTACGATAGGAAGAAGAGATACAACAGCAAGAGGTAAGCCCTCATTTGTCCAAAGTACAACCAAAAAAGCTATAAGACCAAGAAGTGAAGCTTGTGTTGGATTAAACAAAGAAAGTGATATTACAAATACAAAGATGCCTATAAGGATTCCAACTCCTATTTTTTTAAACTGTTCTTTGTGTTCGCTCATATATACTCACTTTAACTATTATTTAACTATTATACATAATGATTTGATTAAAGTCAAAGCTAATAGAATAATATTGGATTATAATATATATAAAATAATACTATAAGGATTAGATTATGCGAAATTTATTGGTTTTACCTTTGATTATTGCGGCGTCACTATTTGTTCAGGCGTCTGATGTTATAGAAAGTTTAGCAGAAAAAAAATGTGGCACTTGTCATCTTATGGGTAAAGTAACCAAAGAAAAACTAAATAAAATGGCGGCACCACCTTATTGGGCACTAGCTAAGAAAGTTAAAGTAGCCTATCCAAACAGATTAGATGGAATTGATTTTATAATCAACTACACACTTAACCCATCTGAAGACAAAATGCTTTTTCCAAAAGAGACTAAAGAGCGTTTTGGTGTAATGCCTTCACAAAAAGATGCTCTAACGGAAGATGAACTTAGAGCGATAGCTACATATATTTTAGATAAGTAACATTAGCTTGCAAGAAAGTCTTTGAGACTAATATTAGGGTTTTTACCCTCTAGCATCTCATATACCTCTTTTGCTATTGGAAGGTAAAGGTCTTTATTTTTAGCTATCTTGTGCAGTGCGTAAGTAGTACCTATTCCTTCTGCTACTTCACCTAACTCTTCTAGTATCTCTTCTTGGCTTTTTCCCTCTGCTATACCAAGTCCAACACGAAAGTTTCTACTCATAGTAGATGAAGCAGTCAAAAACAAATCTCCTGCCCCACTAAGACCTACAAAACTCTCTTCTTTAGCACCGTAAACATAACCAAATCTTTGCATCTCAACTAAACCACGAGATATAAGTGAAGCGGCCGCATTTTTACCAAGACCTAGCCCTTCACATATTCCGGCAGCTATAGCGATTACATTTTTATATGCTCCTGCAACTTCAGCACCCATAACATCTGTAGATGTATAAGTCTTTATAAATGGCGGGAAAAAAGTAGCAAATTTTGCACTTACTTCTTCATTGTGTGAGTTTATGACCAATGCTGTAGGAAGTGATTTTCTAACTTCTGTCGCGAAAGAAGGACCAGATAAAAAAGCTATATTTGCATCTGGAACATAATCCCTATAGATATCATTTAAAAACTTTCCTGTACTAGCTTCTATACCTTTTGCGGCAACTAAGATTTTTTGGTTATTAAATACAAAGTTCTCTTTTAACCATGATGATATTTGTTGTGCCGGAATTGCAATAACTAAATATTCTAGTTTTAAGATCTCTTCTAAAGAAACAAAATTCTCTATATCTCTAGGTGTTCTTGATGTTATATAAACTTCATTTTCTTGTCCCAATGCAAAAGCTAAGGCAGATCCCCATTTTCCAGCTCCTATTACACCTATTTTACTCACTCTCACTCCCTATTAACTTTTTAAATTCTTTTATATCCTGCTCATAACCAACAACAACAAAAATATCACCACTTTTTATGAGGTGATGTTTTGCTTTTGAAGAGTATATAAACTCTCTGCTCATATCTTCATAAACAACAGATAGAACTATAATCCCATGCTTTGAACTCCACTCTATATCTGCTGGGTATTTTCCATCAAATACAGTGTGATCTTCTATTTTTATTTGAGCAATTTGCAGAGCACTTTTCTCGTATAAAATATCATGAAATACTTCTGTAACTATGGGTTTTTCAAGCATCTCAACAATAACATTTGCTGTTGTTTGAGTAGTTGGTATAACCCTTGTTGCTCCTGCTAAAGTTAGCTTATCTGTACTCTCTTTATCTTGGGCAAGAGCTACTATAACCAAGTCTTTAAAAGCATCACGAAGCGAAATAGTAAGAAATATATTTTCTGCCATATCTTCAAGAATACAAAATGCAACACAATCACTTATGTTAAATCTACTACTTAAATCATCCCAATTATCACCCAAATCAAAAGAGTTATCATCATTCTCGCCTAGTTTAAAAATATGTATATTTTGATAGTGTGATGATATATTTTTTTCAATTTCAAATGTATAGTCATTGTATCCGAAGATTAAGGCATTATTTTCCATTTTTAGAGCCTTTTTTATGTAAGTGGATGCTAAACTCTTTTAAAAATTGGGTATTTCCAACAACTAAAAGGTAGTCTCCAACTTCTAAGA
>JAQIBW010000020.1 GCA_027858865.1 Sulfurimonas sp.
GCATTTGGAACTTATAGAATAAGTGATTATAACCCACAACACATAGAAGCATTAAAAGAAGCTATAGACGCCGGAATAACAATGATAGACACATCATCTAACTATATGGATGGTGGAGCAGAGAGAGCAATCGCACTAGCATTTAGAGAGTTTGATGAAGATGTAAGGTCAAACATAGAAATAGTTAGTAAGTTTGGAAATATACAAGGTAATAATTTACAGAGACATAAAGATGAGCCCTTTGAAGAAGTAGTGGAGTTTTCTAAAGATTGTTTTCACTCTATCTCAAAATCTTTTATACATGATCAACTAACAGAGTCACTAAAACGTTTAGAAATGAAAAGATTAGACTGCTACCTTATCCATAATCCAGAGTACTATTTTCTAGATGCTATTAATAAAAAAGTTGACAAAGATGAGAGACTTGATGAGATGTACAGAAGACTATATAGAGCTTTTGTAGCACTTGAAGAAGAAGTAAAAAATGCAAGAATAACTTCTTATGGTATTAGCTCTAACAGTTTTGCAAAAGATCCCAACTCTGATGAATTTTTACCATATGAAGATCTAATAACTATTGCAGATAGAGCTTCTGAGGACGTCGGTAATGAAACACATAGTTTTACTACTATAGAGTTGCCAATAAATATTATTGAAATAGAAGGTTTGAAATGTGCATCTTGGGCTAAAGAAAATGGACTAAGAGTTTTAGCAAATAGACCTTTAAATGCACAATATGACAAACAAATGTATAGATTGGCTGATTATGAAGAACCAAGAGAGTATTATCATCATTTAAATGAACTGCTCGAAGTTTGTAACAACGAGACGCTTAAACCTCTTTATAATCTTTTAGAAGAGTTAGATGCTTCAAGACATAAATTTGGATGGATTGGTGATTATGACTCTTTCTTTTATGCTCAGATTATTCCTCACATGAGAACTTCTTTGGACTCTATAGATGAGCCGAACAAAGAGACTATGCTTAATTTTATTGATCTGTTTTTTATAGAATATAGAAAAATGGTTCTTCATGAGTGCTCAAAAAACACTAGAAGTCAGTTAAAGGATTTCTTTGAAGAGTGTGATTCTAAAATGCAAGAGTGTTCTTTGAGATTTTTAATGCAAGAAGAGAGCATAGACTATATCCTTGTAGGAATGAGAAAACCAAGTTACGTATATGAAGTTTTAGCCTTAGAAGACTAAAAGTAGCAAGGTAATTTAATTTTTTATGACTTGTTAAGCGATATTGTCATATTTTATGTAAATAGAATATTAAAAGGAAAATAGATGATTCCATTCAGTGACGAAGAGTTAATGAATCCTGTGCAGGTTGCGATAGATAAGATTCGTCCTTCATTAGCATTAGACGGTGGAGATATAGACTTTATAACTGTAAAAAATGGAAATGTTTATGTTCAGTTAAAAGGTGCATGTATTGGATGCTCGAGTAGTAGTAGCACACTAAAGTATGGTGTAGAAAGACAACTTAGAATGGATATACATCCAGAACTAACGGTTATAAATGTACCAGCTGGTATGGAAAACGATATAGATAATCTTTAATACAAGTGAAATAAATGAACGGCATCAGTAAATATAAAACGCTATCACAAGCTAAAGAGTACTTTAGTAAATCAGACTATAAAGGCGCATTAGAGAAGTTTGCAGTAGTTTTGCAAGATTTCCCTAACTCAAAAGAGGCATATAACGGTGTGATTCTTTCTGAAATGGCTCTAAGTGGTGAGGGTGGGGCTGAAGCCTTATTTGATTATTATGAAGTACTAAAAGATGAAGATAAAGAGACAGCTGATAATATTATGAGCGATATCTTACAGACTATGGATGGCACGGTAGAGAAACTTAGTGAACTATTTTCCGAACCTCTACGTGCAAGATTAGAGTTTGAAGATGGAATACTTTATCAAGATTTTAGAGACATTTTAGACAAGGGTGCAGGGTTCAAAGAGACTTTTGAGAATATCATGTTTTCGACTCGTGTGATTATTACTCAAAAAGAAGATTTTATAGATTTTTTAGACAACCTCATAGAGCATGGTTTTGCGGAGATGGCACTTACTTACTTAGAGAATGCACTTAGTGTTTATCCTAGTGATGAGTTACTAAGAAAACTACTTAAAAAGTTAGCAAAGAGTAAAAAAAGTGAAGATTGAACTACCAAATCAAGACTACAAATACGTAAGTGAAAATTCGTTGGAATGTGGTGCAGATACAGCATTTGTGTTAAGCGCTCAAAATAAAAAATACCTTCAAGATGCTAAAGATAAAGGTGCACATTCAATAATAAATATTAAAGATATAGCGACACTATTTGGTATCGATAAGATTAAAATAGTTGGTATTACAGGAACGAATGGGAAGACTACAACTGCTAGTGCAATATACTCTTTTTTACTTGATTTAGGCTATAAAACTGCAATGCAGGGAACGCGTGGGTTTTTCATGAATGATGAAGTTGTAGAGGGTAAATCTCTTACAACTCCAAGTGTATTAAATACTTACAAACATATCTATCAAGCTGTAGAAGCAGGATGTGAGTTTTTCATCATGGAAGTAAGCTCGCACGCAATTGCGCAAGAGCGAATAGAGGGTTTAAGCTTTGAGCTTAAAATACTTACAAATATTACACAAGATCATTTAGACTATCACAAAACTATTGGTGAGTATATCTCTGTAAAAAATAGTTTTTTCCAAGATGAAAGCAGAAAACTTATAAACAAAGATGAGCCAAAAGCCGCTTTTAATATAAAAAATACTTTTACTTACGGTATAGAAAATAACGCCTCATACAAGCTGATGGCATATTCACTAAACGATGCATCTAGTGGGATTATTCAACACTTCCAAGAAGTAGTTCCATTTACTTCATCTCTTCATGGCTTCTTTAATCTTTATAATACTATGGCAGCTATCGGTGCAGTTGACCTATTGGTTGAAGAAAAACTAGAAAAGATTGTTGAAGTAGTTGATAACTTTGCAGGGGTTAGTGGTCGAATGGAACAAGTTTGTGAACTACCAAATGTTATAGTTGATTTTGCACATACGCCTGATGGGATGCAGCAGGTTTTAAATGCTCTAAAAGAGAAAGAACTTTTAGTTGTATTTGGAGCTGGTGGAGATAGAGATCAACAAAAAAGACCTATGATGGGCAGAATTGCAGCGAGTCTTGCAAAGAAAGTTTACATCACAAGTGACAATCCAAGAAATGAAGATCCACAAGCAATTGTCGATGATATCTTAGAAGGTATTGAAGATAGAAGTATCGTGAGCGTTGAGCTAAATAGAAGAAAAGCTATAGAGATGGCACTTGATGATCAAGAAGAAGATGATGTTGTTGTTATACTAGGAAAAGGTGATGAAGCTTTTCAAATTATATATGACAAAAAACTGCCATTTGATGACAGAGAAGTTGTTAGAGAACTTCTAAATATAAACTAATTATTCCAAGTAATCAGTGAATACTCCATTTACTCCCATATCAAATAACTGTTGACGCCTTAAGAAATCGTTAACAGTATAGATATTTATATAATAACCTGCTTCTTTTAATTTTTTAACTGTTGTCTCATCCACGAGAGCATCATTAAAGTGATAGGCATCTACTCCTATTGATTTTAAATATGGGATAAGAGGATTTGGATGCTTGTCTTCAACTAACGCTGCCGTTGGTAAATCTGGTTGTATCTGTTTACCTAGCTGCATATACTCATGTCTAAATGAAGATAAAAGGATGAAATCTTTAGAATCAGATGCTTCTATCTCCTTTAGCACAGATGAAACAACTTGCATATCGCTAAAAGTATCGCTTAAATCCTTAATCTCAAGATTTAAGTAAATCTGATTTTCTTTGACAAACTCCAGAACTTTTTTAAGAGTCAGCAATGGCTCAGGTCTTTTAACATTAATATAAAACCAACTTCCATAATCAAGATCGGACAACTCAGCATAGGTAAAATCAGTTACTTTATATGGTATACGAGTTTTATATGCTTTGAGCTGTTTTACGTTTGTAGTACGCTCTAGAGTATCATCATGTATGATAACTGCGATTCCCTCACGACTTAACTGCACATCAACTTCAATAAAGTCACAATGACCAATACTCTGATTAAGAGCAGAGAGAGTATTTTCAGGACGGTTTGAGAGAAATCCTCGGTGTGCTCCAATAAGAGCTGGACGTTTAAAAAGTTCTAGAAAACTCATCAATTAATCATGGGATTATTTCTAATCTCATCCTCAATAGCACTTTTTACAAGCGTAGTGATTTCATCATAACTCATGCCAGTTGGATAAATAGGTTTAAGATAAGTTACTTTAACCTTCTTAGGTCTTGGAAATATTTTGCCTGTAGGTAATGCTTCATAGCTTCCATCAATAACTACCGGAACAATAGGTACGTTGTGTGTTTTTGAGAGCATAGCAAAAAAAGGTCTGAACTCTAGTAGTTGTCTGTCTCGTGTTCTAGCCCCTTCAGGAAAAACAACTAAATTATGTCCTTTTTTAAGTGGTAGGGATACATGTTGCATCGTCTCTTTTAGGTTTATATTTGCATCTATTAAAATTGACTGTCCGTGTTTAGCGATTGGATTGAAAAACATCGTACCGAAGACTTGTTTAAAGGCGAGAAAAAAAGTGTTTTTCAAAACACTGTAAGGTAGAGTTGCTTCTATTAAAAATCCATCTAGCATACTCTGATGCGTTGGAGCAATGATGCAAGTAGATGCAGGAATATTTTCTATGCCTTTTATTTCAAGACGAAAGAAAAGCTTAAACAGTGGCAATAAAAGTGTTTTGTATGTGAACATAATATATGGTGAATAAATAAGTTCATCATCTTTCTCTTCTCTTAAAATTTCACTCCAGTCTGTTTTAGAGGGATGGATATATAGCTTATACTCTTTTATATAGTTGTATAAATCTCTCATTATCATCAAGTCAGAGAATATTGCCTCATTTATTTTAACCCCAAAGCTGTTCTCAACAAACACAAAAAGCTCCACATAATTTAGAGAGTCTAGTCTAAGGTCAAGTTCTAGATGCGAAGATGGTAAAATAGTTTCATAGCTTAATTTGGCTAGATATGATTTTATAATTAGGTAGAGATTATCTGAAGGTTCTTTTTCTAGCGAATTTATCTTTTGAACTTTATGTTTTGCTATTACTGTTTTGATTGCTGTGTTGTCAAATAAACCGGATGAAGTTTTTGCTAAAGGAGTAGTTGAGATAAGATAGCCACGCACTTTTTGGGGTTCATCTACTTCCATATTGTAAAGTTCGATACCATACCAGCGTATTTCACTTTCTATGTTAATAATATTAGCGGCTTTAAGTGTTTGAAAGTTAGGGTATATGAGGGCAAAAGGGTGTCCATTGTGAAGAGTAACTACTATCTCTTTAATATATGGACAAAGAATTAAAATTCTCTCTTGGATATTGTGCAAATTCATTTGCTCTCTTTTGTTTAAAATCTGACGTTTAGTCCTACATAAGCACCATTTAGGTTTGAGTTTACTTGATTAGATGTATCTGTGAGTTTTTCATAAGAGATATACTTATAGTCATAACCAACTTCAACATCAAAGTGCTCAGTTATTGGAACAAAGAAACCAAGACCAAGATTAAAACTGCCATAATTTAGAGAACTTTTCGTTGCATGATTTATATCAAAATAACCAGCACCAAAACCAGCTTTAAAATAAGGGTTTATGATAATATTCCAGTCAAATGCTTTAACAAACTCAACATTCATTCCAAACTTATCACCATCTTTGCCTGTTGTAGAAAATACATTTGAATCATTTTTTAGATAGTCAAATGAAAATTCTATAGCATATGCTTCTCTAACTCCATAACCTATCTTTAGTTTTCCCATCTCAGCTGTATTAGAAGTACTTGCACTATTTGAAAATGTTTCATTCATGTAACCAGCACCTACACCCATATAAACTTTTGCATCTGAGTATAGAGATGTTATTAGTAGAGAAAATAGTAAAATCTTTTTCAAATTATTGACCTTATGATTGTTTAAATATATAGGGCATCTCTAAAAACCCTTTTTTGCTCTGATGTTTTAAGGGTTCTTAGAGATGCCCTAGGTGTGAATTATAGCGAAAAACTTGCTAAATAGCTTAAAAAAACAAACTTGTTTTTGCGTATGATATTTGATCTCTATATTTTAGTTATAATTCCGTTAAAAATCCAAGGATAAAATTTATGGGAATCCCTCAACCGGCATTTTATATGTTCAAGTGTGAGCAATCAGCTCCACCAGGCATGCCAAAACCATCATGTGTAACACCAGAGACTCAGGACTTATTCCAGTATCTTGCACAAAAATTAATGCAAGAAGGAATCATGGGAACAGTTCAACCGATTCGCACTTCTTGTATGAACCGCTGTTCTTCAGGTCCCGTTATGCTAGTTGAACCAGGACATACTATGTATGCAGGTCTTACTAAAGAAAAAATTGATAAAATAGTATCAGAACATATTATTGGTGGAAACGTAGTTTCTGAGTATGTAATCGATTCTGAGCAGTGGGATGAGCCAATCACACCTGCTGATATGAAAAAACAGATGGGAATGTAGGAAAAATAGATGACTATAGAAATGTTGTACAGCAAAATCCATCGTGCTACTGTTACAGATGCTAACTTAAACTATGTTGGTTCTATTACGATAGATGAAGAGCTTCTAGAAGCTGCAAAGATGCGAGTTGGACAAAAAGTTGAGATTTTAAATGTCAATAATGGTGAAAGATTTTCAACATATATTATCTTAGGCGAAAGAGGCAAAAGAGATATCTGTTTAAATGGTGCGGCTGCAAGAAAAGTTCATAAAGGAGATAAAGTAATTATAGTTGCATATGCAACTTATGATGAAAAAGACTTAGAAACTTACCAGCCAAAAGTTGTTATCTTAGATGAGAATAACGATATTGATTATGTTGCGGATAGCATCTAATGTTTGGAAACTTAGGCGATATGAGTAAAATGCTTGGAGGTATGCAGGAAAATGCTGCTAAACTTCAGGCTGAACTCGAATCTAAAACTTTCAGTGTTAAAAGTGGCGGAGGAGTGATTGAGCTTAGTGTTAACGGCAAAGGTGAAGTGATTGATTTAACAATTGATGACTCACTTATGAATGACAAAGACTCACTTCAAATATTGCTTATTGGGGCTATGAACGATGCCAATAAAATGGTTCAGCAAAACCAGCAAAACAGTGCGATGGGTATGCTAGGTTCAATGGGCGGAACGAACCCTTTTGGGTCAAAATAAATGTTTAGGCTATTTTTAGCTCTAAACTTTCTTCTTTTAAATTTATTTGCCTGTGCAGGTGGATATGATTCTTGCAGGCAAAAAATCATAGACTCAAATGCTGTAAAGCATCAATCACTTCAAATTCCAGTTTTAAAAAATAAAAAATTAATATACTCAAAATATCTTCCAAATGCTAAAATCATCAAATATGACCCTTTTCTTCAACTCTATCTTGTTGAGGATAGAAAAAAATTCAAACACCCTTTTAAAATAAATAATCATCTTTCACTGGGTGTCGCTTCCGTAGATGCAAGAAGAGCTATAGAGGGCAGAATTAAAAAAAGACAAGTCGGTCTGAATAGCTTTGCTACTTTTAGTGAAAAGGTTTACACTCCATCTCTACTTTTAAACAGTTGTTGTGCTCTAGAAGGTATTGTAACACCTAAAGGTATAATTGAAAAAGCATATATAGAGAGGTTTTTAAAATCTAAGAGAAGTACTTATGGTGACATAGGAATAAGAGTTATAGATAACAAAAAAGCGATAGTGATAAACAGAGTAAATCCTTTTATTAAAAATAATCCATTTCTCGAAGGTGACTCTATAGTAGCTTTAAATGGTGAAAAAGTAAGAGATAGTGCTACTTTTATGAGAAAGATATTGTTTTCAAAAATAGGTTATTATCATAAGATTAAAGTAAAAAGAGCCTCAACGTATGTATATTTTAAAGTCAAGACTAAAAAGAGATATGGTGGCGGATATATAAGCGATACCTTTTTAGAGCAAAAAGGGATTTACTTTAGTCATAATCTAACAATTTTAAAAATTGCTAACGAGTTTGAAGGCTATGGACTTAAAATCGGAGATAGACTTATTCAAGTAAATGGTACAAAAGTAAGTAATATAGCCGATATTAGAGAACATATAAGTGACTTTAAATATTTTGCGTCTCTTTTATTTGAAAGAGAACACTTTCAATTTTTTGTAAATATTAAAGGCAAGGTAAAGAGTGCCAAAAATTAATCATCATTTAACAAGAGTGCATATATAATTTCACATGCAAAATTTTGAAGCCTTTTTATTAGAGAATTTGCCAACATCAAAGAGTATTCACCCTACTTACGAGAAAGCTCTTTCTCAGATGCTAACTGCTGGTGGAAAAAGGTTTAGACCTGCTCTTCTTCTTGGTGTTGTCGGTGCGTATAACTCTCTTATGTTAGATGGTGCTAGACATGCAGCATATGCTGTTGAACTACTGCACACTTATTCACTTATTCATGATGATTTACCGGCTATGGATAACTCTCCTCTTCGCAGAGGAGAACCTACTCTGCACGTACTTTATGATGAAGTAACAGCAATTCTTGTTGGAGATGCTCTCAATACTTACTCTTTTGAAGTTTTAAGCCAAGCACCATTTTCAGACTACACACGAGTAAAGCTTATTGGGGAGTTAGCAAAAAATGGTGGATTAAATGGAATGGTTTTAGGTCAAGCGATTGACTGTTATTTTGAAAACAAACCACTCAATGTTGCAGACATAAAAATTTTACACATAAATAAAACAGCAAAACTTATAGCGGCATCTTTAAAAATGGGAGCTATTATAGTGGGCCGTGAAGAATTAGGTGAAAAACTTTATGACTTTGGAATCAAACTTGGACTTCTTTTTCAAATCCAAGATGATATTCTTGACGTTACACAAACAAGCGAAGAAGCTGGAAAGCTGACAAACAATGATGAAGATAAAAATAGTTTTGTAACTATATTAGGACTAGAAAACTCCATAAAAGAAGCAGATACACTAGCTTTAGAGCTTAGTGCTGAACTAACGAGTTTTGATGAGAATTTAAAAAACGAACTCTCACCGCTACTTACAAAATATATCAATAGACATAAATAAAAAAGGCATAAAAAACATGGATAACTCAATTCGTCAAAAGATGGCAGATTCGATAAGATTTTTAGCAGCAGATATGGTTCAAGCTGCAAATTCAGGTCACCCTGGTGCACCAATGGGTCTTGCAGATATCGCTGTTGTACTAAGTGAGCATATGAATCACAACCCGAAAAATCCAGATTGGTTAAACAGAGATAGATTAGTTTTCTCTGGTGGTCATGCAACTGGTCTTATTTACTCTCTTTATTATCTTTGGGGATATGGTCTTGAAGTAGAAGATTTAAAAAATTTCCGTCAGCTAGATTCTAAAACTCCTGGGCATCCAGAGTATGGACATACTGCAGGTATTGAGATAACTACTGGTCCTCTAGGTCAAGGTATTGCTAATGCTGTTGGTTTCTCTATGGCCTCAAAATTTGTTGGTTCTCAGGTTAACTCTGAGACAGCTGCACTAATTGACCATAATGTTTACTGTTTATGTGGTGATGGAGATTTAGAAGAGGGTCTCTCTTATGAAGCTTGTTCTATTGCAGGACACAACAAACTTGACAATTTAATCCTTATCTACGATTCAAACCGTATTACTATCGAGGGTTCAACCTCGTTAAGTATAAGTGAAGACATCCGCGGAAGATTTATTTCTCAAGGCTGGGATGTTTTAGAGTGTGATGGACATAATTTTGATGAGATAGATGCTTCTATTACTACTGCAAAAGCAAACAGTAAACCTACTATTATCATTGCAAACACTGTCATCGCAAAAGGTGCTGGTAAGTTAGAAGGTTCTCACCACGCGCATGGTGCTCCTTTGGGTGATGATGTTATAGCTCAGGCTAAAACAGATGCAGGTTTTGATCCTGCGAAAAAATTCTTTGTAGATGAAGACGTTATGGCAAGATTTAGATGTGCAATAGAAGAGGGTGATTTTTTAGAGCGTGAATGGATTCATAGACAAAAAACTCTCCCTTTAATGGAGCAAAATGAAGCTTTGAGCGCATTGCAAAATCCTGATTTTTCTCGTATTGACTATCCAAGTTTTGAAAAAGCAGATGCAACTCGTGGTACAAATGGAAAAATCATGAACGCTATTGCTAGAGCTATTCCAAGTTTCTTAGGCGGTTCTGCTGACCTGAGTCCGTCAAACAAAACAAACTTAAATGATATGGGTGTTTATCCAAAAGGTAGAAATATTTACTTTGGTATTCGTGAACATGCAATGGCATCTATTGTAAATGCAATGGCTCTTTATGGTCCACTTTTACCTTTCTCAGCTACTTTCTTCGTATTTTCAGATTACCTAAAACCGGCTGCTAGAATCGCTGCTCTTACTGGCATCCAGCAGTTCTTTATCTGGACTCATGATAGTATCGGTGTCGGAGAAGATGGTCCGACTCATCAACCAATAGAGCATCTTTCACAGTTTCGTGCACTTCCAAACTTCTACGTTTGGAGACCTGCGGATGGTGCTGAGAATATTGAAGCATGGAAAGTTGCTTTAGAGATGCGTAAATCCCCATCAGCATTTGTATGTTCTCGTCAAAACTTAGCAGTTTTACCAACTCCTGCATCTGGAGAGATTTCAAAAGGTGGTTATTTACTTGCATCTGATGAAAATGCTGTGATTACTTTAATGGCTAGTGGTTCTGAAGTAGAACTTGCTCTAAAAGTTAAAGAGACGCTAAACGGTATGGATGTTCCGGTTAATGTTGTATCTGTTCCTTGTTATGATCTTTTTATAGAACAAAATGTATCATATATCTCTTCTATCATCAAAGAGGGAACTAAAACTGTAGCTATTGAAGCAGCGCGTGGTTTAGAGTGGTACAGATTTGCTGATACGGTTATAGGTATGGATACTTTTGGTGCATCAGCGCCGGCAGATCAACTGTTTGAGAAGTTTGGTTTTTCTGTAGCTTCTATTTTAGATAAAATAAAATAGTAATATAGAATTAGATGCCACAGCGGCATCTAAAAATCAGAGGAGTTTTTTTTGAAGATTTTAATAATCGTAATATTAATAGATCTTTTTATTTTTACTACATCTCTGATTTTTGTTGATAATGAACGTCAAGTAATAGAAGATCAAAATCAAGAATATCATATGGATAGATACGGCTACTATTGGAGAGTTCATGAATAAGATATTTAACTATACGCCGGTCGTGTCATAATTCGACTATCTACATACCCACGACCTACTGTAAAATGATATAAAATCTGATATCTATTATTTGTAAGTCCAAGTAATCTGTGCATATCATCATCTAAAAAACATCCTATTCCAGTTCCCGAGAGTCCCATAGAAGTTGCTTCAAGATATAGTTGTTGCCCGATAGCTCCACATTCCCAGTAAAGTTCCTTATATCTATGTGCTCCATGTTGTTTAAGCTGATTCGTAAAATTACACAACATTCCAAGACTAAATGCTCCATCACTAGCAATGTCTTGAGAACAGCTTATTGCTTTTGAGGTAGAGGTTAAATCTCTTGTTTGAAGAAGATATAGATGCTCAAACTCTGTATGAGTCCAAGAAAATTTAGCATCCATCTCTTTTTCTAAGTCCCCCTTATCTCTAAAGTTTCGTACTAAAACATACAAACCTGCTTCATAGTCTTGGACTTGATGTACAAAAATTGCCAAATGAGCCGAGTTCTCTTTTGCATCTTGAGAGTCTAAAACACTTGCAAGCATATTGTGAAACTGCTCTTTTGTAATAGTAGAGATATCCTTTTGCATCACATGAACACTTCGTCTGTTTAGAACTACATCTTTTGATTCTCTGCTTGGAGTTTTTTTTATCTCACTTCTTAGAGTTGTAGGTTGAGGAATTTGCACTTGGGATGTTGCTTCTTCGATTGCGGGGATGATATCCCACTTTTGCATTGAAGGGCTTAGTTTGTTTGCTATGCCTTCAAACTTTAGGGGAATATTTTCTACAAGTGCATCTATGGATAGTTTTGGACTTATATCTTCTGGAGATATAATAAAAAGCATATCAGGATTTTCATCTTCGAAGAATCTATCCTTTTGAGTTAAGCCTAAAAGAGTAGAGATATCAGCATCACTTACTCTGTCTAGTCTGGTTACTTTCCATCCAAGCATCTTCGCAGAGACTACAAAAGCCTGCCATGCATGTCCTGCATCTAACTGAGTATAACGAAAAGCACGCTCTCCATACTTCCAAGCTTCACGCCATGAGATGCTTGATAGTCCTACGATGAAACTATTTTCAGGTAGTTTTTTCCAAAATGCTGTTTCAAAACTAGCAAGTTCTTCTAAGGCATGATCTTTTGGTCTGTAGTGATAGATGCTACTTTTACTATCTTGTTCTGGCATAAGAGGAGGCATTATCAGATAACTCTCAGTTGGATGTAGGTTTCCACTAGATGCATTACATCTTACAGCCCAAGAACTTCCACCAGATTCTTTGTAAGCCGCTAGACCCATGGAAAACTGTAGAAGCTGAGAAATGGACTCTTTTAAAAGTGGGGCAGATGGTAGTTGTGCATCTAGAAGATGATATGGAGGAGTTGAATTTTCTATTGCCAAAGGTAGTTTTATAGTTTTGGCTCCATTGTAAACTCTAAATGGATCTGGTTGCATACTCCAGTCCATGTAGCCGAGGGAACGGGCATATCTTTGCTGGGCATGTTTTGTAGTTTCGTGGTACTTAAAGACCATCTGTAGTGAATTATTCATGCAGGCAGTTTAATAAACTAGGCTTAAAGCCTGCTACAAAAATATACTTGTTTTTTTTATATAGGTTTTTTTAATATCTCTAATGTTAAAACCTAATTATGAAATTTTCACAATTAAAACTAACTACCCCATACTTAGACTTAGATCCAATCTTCTATGATGAAGTAGAACCTACACCACTTAAAAATCCTTTCATTATCTCTGCATCTAGAGATGCAGCTAAACTCCTAGGAGTAGATGAAGATATAATGAAAGATGAAAAGCTGTTAGAAATCCTAAATGGCACACATAAGCTCGAAGGCTCAAAAACATTCTCCATGTGTTATGCAGGTCATCAATTTGGCTATTTTGTTTTTCGTCTTGGAGATGGACGTGCTATAAATCTAGGTAAAGTTAATGGGCAAAACCTACAACTAAAAGGTGCTGGTCTTACACTTTACTCCCGTATGGGTGATGGCAGAGCAGTTTTACGCTCATCTATTCGTGAGTATCTAATGAGTGAAGCGATGCACGGTCTTGGCATCGAGACTTCACGTGCGTTAGCCCTCATAGGAAGTGACACTGAGGTAGCAAGGCAAACAAAAGAGAAGGCTGCAATAGTTCTTCGTCTATCTCCGACTTGGGTTAGATTTGGTACATTTGAGTACTTCAATGCCCCAGGTAAGCATGACAAACTTCAACAACTTGCAGACTATGTCATAGATGAATCATTCCCTCACTTAAAAGACGTAGAGGGAATGTACTTGAAGATGTATGAAGAGATAGTTAGAAATACTGCGATAACAATTGCCAAGTGGCAGAGTGTAGGTTTTAACCATGGAGTTATGAACACTGATAATATGTCCATAGATGGAAGAACTATAGACTACGGTCCTTTTGCATTTTTGGATGATTATGAGTCTGGATATGTTTGTAATCATACAGATGTAGATGGTCGTTATAGTTTTAAAAACCAACCCGGTATCGCTCACTGGAACTTGCAAAAACTTGCAGTTGCTTTATCATCCATAGTAAATCACGAGAGAGCTTTAAAGATTTTAGAAGAGAGTTTTGGTGCTACTTATGAAACAGAGTATTTAAGTATTATGTATAAAAAAATGGGGATGCAAGAGAGTGATGAGAAAGATATAGAACTCTTTAAGTGGATGCTAGGCTCACTAGAGAGTGCAACTATAGACTATACTCTTTTTTTTAGAACTCTATCTACTTATGATGGAGATAAAAAAAGCATCTTGAGTTTGGCAGTGTTTCAAACTCCGTTACTAGAGTGGTTAGATGCTTATGATGAAAGACTCAAAAAGGAGAAACGCTCTAGCAAAGAAAGACATACTCAGATGTTAAGTGTAAATCCAAAATACATTTTAAAAAACCACATCTTGCAAGAAGCTATAGAAAAAGCACAAGAGCATGACTTTAGTATGATAGAAGAACTTTTAGTTGTAGCACTTGCTCCGTTTGATGAGCATAAAGAGTTAGAGCATCTAGCTAAAGCAACACCTCTAAAGTCAAAAAATATTAAACTTTCTTGTTCATCGTAACAAGAGAGTTTAAACTCTCAAAAAAGAAAATTATAATATTGCGTTAATATACGGTTAAAAGAGAGGGTATTTCAGGAGTGTATAATACGCTCTATATTTACTCTAAGGATATTTCAATGTTCAAAACTCTTTTTATGATATTCTTTTTGTTAGTTTTTAACCTTTTAGCTTCAGATAAACCACTTCTGAGAGTAAACAAACAAGATATTATTAACGAGCAAAAAAAAGAGATAGAAGCCAATGCGCAAAAAACTAAATATGATTGGGTTGCTCCATTAAATCTTTCCTCTTCTTATTCAAAAAGCGACACACAAAATGATGGAGTATCTGATAGCTCTATAAATCTTAATCAAGATGTATTTCGTTCAGGTGGAATTTTTTATAAGATTGATTATGCAAATGTAAAACTACAAAATGCTCTTAGCTCTTTAGCTTTGGAGAATTCATCTATGTATCAAGAACTCTTTATGGGCTTATTAGAGTATAAAAAACTAGATTTTATCCTAAAACAAAATCATTTTACATTCCTAAATACAGAGATAGATGTCTTTTTGAAAACGCAGCAATATAAAACAGGAGATGCAGATATAACAGAATTAAATCGTGCATTAAGAGAAAAAAACAGTGCTTTAAAAGTAAAACTAACTGCAAAGCAAGCGATGATTGAAAAAGAGATAGCATTAAAAAAGCTAACTGATAGAGAGTTTGATAGTATTGAGATTCCTAAATTTGAGCTAATCTCAGAAGATGAGTATAAAGAGGCAAACTATAATTTACTTGTTGCATCAACAAACAAAGAACTCGCAGATAAAGAGTACAAGATTACAAAATCTTCTTATCTTCCAACTGTTAGTATAAATGGAGCATATGGATATAGAGATAATCCAAACATAAATTTTAATGATGATTATTACACTATTGGAGCAACTCTAAGTATGCCACTTGATTATAATACAAAAGCGGCACTTCAAGAACGTAAGGCTATTTATATGCAAAATAGCCTGAAGATACAAGAGAGTAAAATAGATGAAATGGCAAGCTATGAAGCTGGTGTAAGTAAAATAAAGAACTATAAAGCACACAAAGAAGTAACACAAGACAATATTAAACTCTACACAAAACTTATAGATATTACTGACAAAGCAGTTCAGTCTGGTCTTAAAACAGGTTACGATTTGCAAACCCTACAAAATACAAAAAAAATAGATGAATTAGAGATAGAGATAAGTGATATAAATATTCAAATAGAGTTAGCAAAGCTAATATTTACGACAAACAAAGGAGAAAATTATTATGAGTAGTATGGAAGCACAAGATATTAGAAAAACTTTAGAGTCTCAAAAAAAGGGAAGTGGGTTTAAAAAATTAATTTTTATTATAACTATTCTTATTACTATTGGTCTTGTAATTTTCATTCTTTTTTTTAAGGAGAATAAGCAAAACACTAGCTACAACACTACTCCTGCTGTGCAAAAAGATTTGGTAGTAACAGTCTCAGCTACTGGAAATTTGGAGCCGACAAATAGTGTAAACGTTGGTATAGAAGTATCAGGAACAATACTTGAAATATATGTTGATTACAATGATGTTGTTATAAAAGGTCAAAAACTTGCAAAGCTAGATACTACAAAGTTGCTCTCTCAAGTCGATAGCACACAAGCAGCACTTAGTGTTTCAAATGCAAATCTTTTAGAGAGTAAGATAGGTGTAAAAGATGCCTCAAGAGAGCTAAAAAGAGTGCAAGATCTTTATAAGGCAACAGATGGAAATTATCCTTCTCTTAAAGAGATAGATAGTGCTTCCATAGCTTATGAAAAGAGTAAGGCAAATTACAGTGCACTTAAAGCTCAAAAGGCACAAGCCAAGGCATTGCTTGAGACAAACCAAGAAAACTTAAGAAAAGCAATAGTTGTCTCACCAATAGATGGAATGGTTCTTAGTCGTGAGATAGAAGTAGGACAAAGTTTGGTCTCAACAATGCAGATACCGACTCTTTTTACACTTGCAGAAAATTTGAAAAAAATGGAAGTTATAGTAAGTGTAGATGAAGCAGATGTTGGACAAGTCCGAGAGGGTCAAGAGGTCTCATTTACGGTAGATGCATACTCTAATAAAGTCTTCAAAGGCTTTATAAAGCAAGTTAGAAAAAATTCTGTTGAGGTAGATAATGTCGTGACATACGAGACTGTTGTAAGTGTTGATAATTCAGACCTATTACTTCTTCCTGGAATGACAGTCTCAGCAGATATTACAACAAAGTTAGTTGAAAATGCTCTTTTAATCCCAAATGCAGCACTTCGTTTTTCTCCTCCTAAAGATAGTAAGAAGAGTAGCCAAATTTCATTTTTTGGACCATCACCAATAAAGAAAAAAACAGATTTATCGATAAATTCAAAGCGAGTATGGGTTTTAAGAGACAACATTGCTTTAAGTGTTCCTGTAGAGTTAGGAGATAGTGATGGGATTAGTAGTGTGGTGCTAAAAGGTGATATTTCTGTGAATGATAAAATAATATTAGGAATAAAAGAGAGTGTTCAATGAGTGAGAATGAGCCATTAATCTCTTTGAAATCTATCACGAAATCTTATGGAGAAGGTGAAGCAAAAACTTATGCTTTAAAGGGAGTTGACTTAGAGATTCACGAGGGAGAATTTGTAGCTATTATGGGTGCAAGTGGTTCTGGAAAATCTACAGCTATGAATATCATAGGGTGTTTAGATGTGCCATCTTCTGGAAAATATCTTTTTAAGGGTATTGATGTTGGCGAATTAAACAGAAATCAAAAAGCAGTGCTTCGTCGCAACTATCTAGGATTTATCTTTCAAGGATTTAATCTACTAGGAAGAACAACTGCCTTAGAAAATGTGGAGCTACCTCTTGTATATCGTGGTATAGAAGTAAAAAAACGCATAGATATGGCAAACGATGCTTTAGTGAAGGTAGGCTTATCTGCTGTAGCGCATCATACTCCAGCTGAACTATCAGGTGGACAGCAACAACGCGTTGCAATAGCAAGAGCAATAGCTACAAATCCTTTAGTTATTTTAGCAGATGAACCTACTGGGAATCTCGATAGTGTAAGAAGTAAAGAGGTAATGGAGCTACTTGCTTCTTTTAACAAAACGCAAAAGATTACTATTATCATGGTTACACATGAAGAAGATATGGATGCATACGCTAAAAGAACAATAATATTTAGAGATGGATTGATTATTAAAGATGCAAGAAGAGGAGAAGAGTAATGTTGTGGAATGCTTTTTTACTTGCGGCTCGTGAAATTAGACGAAATGTTTTACGCTCTATTCTTACTATTTTAGGTATTGTTATTGGAGTTGCATCTGTAATCGCTATGGTAATGCTAGGAGATAGTACAACAGCTAAGGTCACAAGTGGCATCTCAAAACTTGGAAGTAATATGCTAACTATCTTGCCTGGACAGGAGAGACGAGGACCTCCAACAAGTGGACAAACTAAAAAACAACCTTTTGATATGGATGATGTGCAAGCGATACAAAGAGAGATAAGTGGTATAAAAGCAGTTGCACCCATGAGTACTGCAAGTGTTACTGCTGTATATGGAAATGAAAACTACTCTACAACAGCCTATGGTACAAATAATGATTATTTTATTGTAAAAGACTGGGTATTTACAGAGGGAGAGGTATTTAATAGCTCTGAGCTTAATGCCGGAAAATCTGTTTGTATTATAGGAGAGAGTGTAAGAAAGGAGCTTTTTGGCTCTAGCTCTCCCATAGGTGAAAAGATTCGTCTAGGTGCGTTTTCTTGTATAGTTAAAGGGCTTTTAGCGTCAAAAGGAAATTCTTCTTTTGGAATGGATCAAGATGATTTAATCGTAGTACCTCTAAAGATGCTACAAAGAAGATTAACAGGATCGCAAGATATCAGTAATATAAATATTTCTGTTAAAGATGGCATCTCATCAGATTCTGTGACAAACAGTCTAAGATTACTCTTAAGAGAGAGACGAAATATAAAAGAGAATGAAGAGGAAAATTTTTATATTAGAGATATGAAAGATATCATAGAGACACTCTCTTCTACCACAGGAATGCTCACAATGCTTTTAGGTGCAGTAGCTGCTATTAGTCTTGTTGTTGGTGGGATTGGTATTATGAATATTATGCTTGTATCTGTAACTGAGAGAACAAGAGAGATAGGGATTCGTTTAGCTATAGGAGCTTTTGAGAGAGAGGTTTTACTACAGTTTTTAGTAGAGTCTGTTGTTCTCTCCGCTCTTGGTGGTATTGTTGGAATTATTTTAGGTCTTTTGATTACTTTTGGTGTTACAACTCTCTTTGAATTACCATTTATATTTAATGAAGGAATTGTTGTTATAGCATTTGTTTTTTCAACACTAATCGGAATAATCTTTGGATATTTTCCAGCCAAAAAAGCAGCAAACCTTAATCCAATAGATGCTCTAAGACATGAATGATTTAAAGCAACACTAAGCACTCTTTGTAAAAACTAAAACTTTTTCAGATGAACTTTAATAACATTGATATATAATCGAAGTAATAATAAATTAGAAGGTAATAACTATGAGTAAAAAATTTCGTTTAGTTACTAGAAGTGATATGGATGGTCTTGTTTGTGCTGTGATTTTAAAACAGCTGGGGTTGATAGATCATATTAAATTTGTTCATCCAAAAAGATATGCAAGATGGTACTGTAATTATTAATGAGAATGATATCATTACAAACCTACCGTATGTTGCTCAAGCTCATTTAGTTTTTGATCACCATGAGAGTGAAACTGTTCGTAATGAAAAAGCTGATAATCACATCATTATCGCAGATGCTCCGTCTGCGGCTCGTGTTGTGTATGATCACTATGTTAAAGATAATGACCTCTCTATGATTCGTGAAGATATGATGGTTGCAGTTGATAAAGCAGATTCAGCTCAGTTTTCTAAAGAGGATATTTTAAACCCTAAAGGCTGGGATCTGCTTAGCTTCTTGATGGATTCACGTACAGGTCTTGGAAGATTTAGAGAGTTTAGAATTTCAAACTATGATCTTATGATGGACTTGATTGATTATTGTCATGACCATGGAATAGATGACATTATGACACTGCCTGATGTAAAAGAGAGAGTTGACCTTTTTAACAAATATGCAGGCGAGTTTAAAGACCAGCTTGAGAGATGTTCTACTGTGCATGATAACTTGATTGTTCTTGACTTAAGAGATGAAGAGATTATTTACCCGGGTAATCGTTTTATGATTTATGCGATGTTCCCTGAGATAAACATCTCTATACATGTGCTTTGGGGATTTCTAAAACAAAACACAGTTTTTGCAACAGGTAAATCAATCATAGACAGAGGTTCAAAAACTAATGTTGGTGAACTAATGTATAAATATGGCGGTGGTGGTCACGGTGCCGCTGGAACTTGTCAGATAGACAATGACAAATGTGAAGATGTTTTAAAAGAACTTATCACTGCTATTACAAACGATGGTTAACTAGAGATTTTTCTCTAGTTAACTCTACTACACTACAAATTAACTACAAATAAGCCAAAACTTCTATAAAATTATATTATAAATTTATATTTTTGAATATAAAAGTATTCAAAAATATAAATTGAATATAAAAATATGGTAAAATGGGAATATAGAACAATAGTTTGCATTTAATTAAGCTAGTGATATAATGCATTAAATAAAAAAGCAAAAGGTGATTTTGAGTGAATTATATATTAATGGGAGATATTATTGATAGTAGAGAACAAAATTCGAAGCTTCTTTGGGAATATTTAAATGAGATAGTGGAGCAATCCAATATAGAGTTTAAACAATACATACTATCTCCATTACAAATAAAAATTGGTGATGAATTTCAGGTTGTGATGAAAGATATACAATCCTCGTTAAAATTACTTTATTATATGAATACATATTTGATGTATAAAAAAATTGAATCTCGTTTTGTCATCGGATATGGTAGTATTGAGA
>JAQIBW010000067.1 GCA_027858865.1 Sulfurimonas sp.
GTAACAACAGAATTTAGGAAGTGTCTATCGTGAGAGATAACAACCATAGTCCCTTCATGACGTTTAAGCTCATTTTCTAACCAGCTAATCGTTTCAATGTCCAGGTTGTTTGTAGGCTCATCAAGAAACAGTACATCAGGCTTAGGGTATAAAACTTGCGCAAGAAGAACTTTAAACTTATCAGCACTATCCAAAGTACTCATAAGATTTTGGTGTAGTTCTGCAGGTAACCCAACATTTTCAAGTATTTTTGCAATATTTACATCATACTCGTAAGTAGGGTCCTCTTCAACAGAGATAACTTCTAAATCTGCAAGACGATTATTTGTCGCATCATCTTCGAAGTCGCCATTCGCATAAAGATCTTCTTTCTCTTTAATCGCGTCGTAGAGTCTTTTGTTTCCGTATAAAACGGCGTCCATTATAGTGTAGTTTTCAAAAGCGAATTGATTTTGACCTAAAACACCAACTTTATTGGATTTTGGGATTATTACATCACCCTCGTATTCCTTAATTTGCCCACATAGGATTTTCAAAAAAGTTGTTTTACCAGCGCCGTTTGCACCGATTAGACCGTATCTTTTATGACGGTCTAGCTTAAGGTTAATGTCTTGAAATAGAACTCTATTTCCATAGCGCATAATTAAATTTTGTACTGTTACCATGATTAATTCTTTTAGATAGATTTTCGCGATTGTATCTAAGAGTTGTTTAAAACATGATTAGTTTAAGTTAAGTTTTATAACCTTTTAGCATATTGTTTAGATTGATAGTCATTTGTGTTAGTTTTGAAGATGCATTAGAGATATCATCCATGCTTTTTTTATTTTCTGTTGATATTTCTTCGATCTCAGATACTTTAATAATCATAGATTCAACTGTTTTAGAGTTGTTTATATAACCGGTCACTGTCTCATCAACTTGAACTATAGAGCGCTCAATTGATTCCACACTTATATTGATTTCATTCTCAGTATCACTTGCATCTCCGGATAGTTTTTCTATCGCTTTAGCATTTCTTGATATATTGTCGCTTGCATCTATAACTGACTGAACAATTACACTAATAGTTGCATTTATCTCAGATAATGATTTTTGTGTTCTCTCTGCAAGTTTGCGAACTTCATCAGCAACAACAGCAAACCCACGTCCATGCTCACCTGCACGAGCAGCTTCAATTGCAGCATTAAGAGCAAGAAGATTTGTCTGATCTGCTATGTCTGATATTACGACAAGCACATCTTTAACCTGAGTGGCATCTGCGCTTAGTTGTTCTAGTTTATGAGATAGTTCTAACTCATCCTCAGCACGCTCTTGAATTTCAGTTGCTAAGTGAACTATTCGCTGGTTTGCACCTTTTAATATGTTACCGGCTGAGTTGATGTCTTCTTTAGTTATTTTAGCATGTTCAATTGAAGCATTGAGTACACTTTGAAGATCTTTACCTTCAGTAGAGACTTTATTTACAAGGTCACTCTCTTGCTGCGCTTTTTCTTTCATGCTTGATGAAGTGTCTGAAAGTGTTTGGGAAATATCTGTATTTTGTGATGATGATGTTTTTGCCTCAGATACTGTTATACGAACCTTATCTATGAATGCGTTGATATTTTGAGCAATTTCAGAGATCTCATCACCTTTTGGTACTGTGATTTGGTTAGTTAAATCACCTTCTCCCTTTGCTAAATTATAAGAAGCGTCTTGCAGTGTATTAAGTTTTGATATGATAACTCTTTGTATTAAAAAAATACTAACAAGTAATAAAACAACAAATATAGCGATAGATATTCCAACAATTACATTTCTAGTTTCATGTACATTCTCCAGCACTTCTGACTCATCAATATCAACTATGATACCCCATGCTTCACCAAAGACTTTTATAGGTCCATAAGAACTTAGTACTTTTACTCCTCTGTGATCCTCAATAATCCAAGAGCCATTTTCTCCCTTGTTAATTGCATCAACAGACTTAGAGTTAATCTTAACAACAGATACCGTTGTCCCTGCAGCAATTACATCAGGGTCTTTCATGTCTTTTAGGAAACGACTGTCATTTTTCATATTTCCATCTAAAGAAATAAGATTAGCTTTACCAGTCTTTCCAAGACCTGCTTTAAGAAAGTCTCCTTTGAAATTCATTACACTGTTGATCTTATCTTTTGGAAGTTGAAAGATTACTGCGCCCTCAAAATCATTTCTAAAGTAAAGTGGAGATGCTAAAAATATTGATGGTTGATTATAGCTTGGTTCATAAGGTCTAAAGTCGGCAAAGGCAACTTCTCCTTTTGAAATTTTAGAAGATTTTTTAAATGCTTCGGCAAGTCCTGAGTCAGAATAGACACCATTGAGTAAGTTAGTACCAAAATCTTTTTCTTTAAAAACAGAGTAAACAACATCACCGCTTGCATTAACTATAAATATATCATATAGTCCGTAGTTATCTAGTATTTGTTTATATGCTGGATGAATTTGAACATGATTTGTTGAGTACTCTTCTTTATGCTTTTTACTCATTACAAGTTTGTCTTTTTCACCGATTTTGTTTTCATTTTCTACAATATATATATATTGAGCTATTTGTCCATTTAGACTTTTAGGTAGATAGTCCTGAGTAGACTTTTTAGGTTTTGCACCCTTTACCTTAAAATTAATTTTATTAATATACTCATTTCCATAGTGTTTTATAAGTGCCGCTTTAATATCATCTTGTGATACTTCTTGCATCTCTTCTAACTCTTGAAAACCTTCATCTAAAGACCACATAGCTTGAACGGTTTGTGAGTCTGCTGTTCTTGAGCGTAATAAATTTTCAATAGAGTGAGAAAAGTCCACAATATGCTCTTTTTTAGACTCTTTTACAGCATCTAGAAGTGCCATGTTACTTTTTACTAGTGAGTCAGAAGCTCTACTAACAGATATGGACATAATACTAACAGCCATTACAAGAAGGGAGACTGCCATTAAGGCAATGACTTTAAATTTAATACTTTTCATATTCATATAGCATCCTTTTATATATGTGTGATAATACTGTGATAACTCTTTATTTAAATTAAAGAAATAGGTAATCACAACTTTTTTCTAGTATTTTTAGATCTTATGTAACCTTTAAAAAATCACACAGGGTAGTACTTTTTTGGCATGAAATGCCCTTTGAAAATATTTATGCCTTATTGTAACAAATTAACTGTAAAATATATCATGCAGATAAGAGAATTAGATTTAAAAGAGTTATATACGGTTTATGATGTGTTAAAGCAGCTTAGAGTAACGCTTAGTTATAAAGAGTTTGAAGACTTAATATATGACATGAGACATATGGAGTATAAGATGTTTGGTATCATGGATGGTGAAGAACTTATTACTTACGCAGGCGTTGCTGTTCAAACAAACCTTTATCATAAAAGACATCTTTATGTTTTTGATTTGGTAACTGATGAGAAGTTTAGGAGTAAGGGCTACGGAAATATGATGCTTGATTTCCTTAATGATTACGCTAAAACATGTATGTGTGAAAATATTGTTCTATCTTCTAATTTTCAGAGAGAAAATACGCATAAGTTTTACGAAGAATATGGCTTCGAGAAGAAAAGTTTTGTTTTTTTTAAAAAGATTTAGGCACAACACTTTTTAAATTTTTTACCACTCCCGCATGGACAAAGCTCATTCCTTTGTATTATGCTTTTAAAAAGTTCTCCGTCAAGATATTTCCATAAGCCATCAACTTTTACAAAATTACTTTTCTCATGCAAAACATTGACTTGGCCTTTTTCTTTGTAGTAAGCTTTAAATTCTACTATGTTTTCATTAGCATCTATGACATCTAACTTTAACCATTGTATGGAACTTATATCATTAAACTCTTCTTTTTTTTGATGAACAGAAGTCTCTTGCAAATAGTTCCAGTCCTCTTTTACAAAGGCTTCATATCTACTTCTCATCAGTTCTTCTGGCGTTGAGCATAGTGTATACATAAATTTTCCATTTTTTTTAAAAATTATACTATCTTTAACAAAAAAAGCCCTATTATTAAACCATGAAAATAAAATCACTTTATATATCTGCACAAGAAAAAGGTGCAGGAACACTTTTCGTTTCTATGGGAATAATGGAGATTTTAAAAAGAAATCTTCATCGCGTTGCTTTTTTTAGACCTATCATCTCGTCTAAAGATAAAATTGACGGAGATATAGAGTTTATGCTTCAAAGATATGACCTAGATATGAAGTATGAAGATACTTATGGTTTTGACATTGAGTATGTTGAGACTATGATAGCATCAAACCGTTCAAATGAGTTGATAAATCAGCTAATAACAAAGTTTAAAAAAATAGAAAATCAGTATGACTTTGTTCTTTGTGAAGGTATAAGACGCTCATTCTTAACAACAACTATAAACTATGATTTAAATATAAAAATAGCTCAGAATTTTGGCTCTTCTGTCATAAATATAATAAGTGCAAAAAATTCAACGGCATCAGAAGTTTATGAAGATATTTTAATGGAACGTGAAAATTTAAGTTCTGAAGGCTGTAATCGCTTTGCAACTTTTGTAAATAGACTTAGTGAAGAAAAATATGAAAAGTTAGAGAAAAAGCTTCAAGGTAGTAGAGAGAATACATATCTATTTAAAGAGATACCGGAGTTAGACCTTTTAACTGTTCAAGACGTTATAGAAGGTCTAGATGCTAAAGCTATCTTACTAGGAGAACAAGATCATACAAGAGTAATTAGAGGGATAAAAGTTGCAGCACTGACTCTTGATAACTTTTTAAATCATATTGAAGAAGATGATTTAGTAATAGTTCCTGCTGATAGATCAGACATCATACTTGGTCTCTTTGGTGCACTTTATTCTAAAAACTATCCAAATATAAGTGCAATGGTATTTCCTTTTAATATGCAGGCGCATGCAAATATTAAAAAACTTATAGATGGTCTTAACAGTTTCAATATTCCGGTTTTATCAGTCTCAATTGACACTTACCAAACAGCAAAAAAACTCTCAAATGTAAATGCAAGACTTAGAGTTACAAGTGAGAGAAAGATATCTTTAGCTCTTGGACTTTTTCATTCAAATGTAGATATAGAACTGATTGAGAAAAAAATATCTACTGCTAAAACAAATGTTGTAACTCCTATGATGTTTGAGTATAAACTTTTTGAACTTGCAAGATTAAATAAAAAACGCATCGTACTTCCTGAGAGTATGGATGAGAGAATATTAAGAGCAGCAGAGATAACTCTACGTCGTGGAGTCGCAGATATAATTCTTTTGGGCAAAGTTGAGGAGATAAAAGAGAATTACATGCGATTTGGTCTTGACCTTAGCGGTGCAACGATTATTGACTATATGAACTCAGAACTTATGCAAGTGTTTATAAATGAGTTTTATGAGAAAAGAAAAGAAAAAGGCTTAACAAGAGAGGCCGCTAAAGACGCTATGGGACATGAAAACTATTTTGGAACTATGATGGTTCAGTTAGGTTATGCTGATGGGATGGTAAGTGGAGCGGTTCACTCTACCGGAGAGACTATAAGGCCAGCTCTTCAAATCATCAAAACTAAACCTGGCATTACAGTAGTCTCAAGTGTCTTTTTTATGTGTTTAAAAACAGAAGTTTTAGTATATGGGGACTGTGCCGTAAATCAAGACCCAGATGCTGATACATTGGCACAGATTGCTATATCTTCTGCCAATACAGCGGAAGCTTTTGGCATAGAAGCAAAAGTTGCGATGCTTTCTTACTCAACGGGAGAGAGTGGTAGTGGTGCTGATGTAGATAAGGTTAGAGAAGCTACAAAAATAGTTAAAAGTAAAAGAGAAGACATTCTTATAGAAGGACCGATTCAGTATGATGCAGCAGTAAACAAAAGTGTAGCTCGTACAAAACTGCCAAACTCAAAAGTAGCAGGAGAAGCAAATGTACTTATCTTTCCTGATTTAAATACTGGAAACAATACATATAAAGCAGTTCAACGCTCAAGTGGTGCTGTAGCAATTGGTCCAATACTACAAGGATTAAACAAACCTATAAATGACTTGAGTCGTGGATGCTTGGTTACTGACATCGTAAATACTATTGCAATTACGGCGATTCAAGCAGGACAGAACTAATGAGAGTTGCTGTTATTAACTCTGGAAGTTCTTCACTAAAGTTTAAACTCTTTGACATGTCTACAGGAGAGGTTTTATATTCACTATTAGTAGAAAATATTGGTGTAAAAGATTCCAAGGTTAAAACTCATGATGAAGCTCTAGGGAGCTTAGATGTTGACTTTTCGTCTATCGACATCATAGGACATAGAGTTGTTCATGGTGGTGAAGAGTTTAATGAGCCAACAGTAGTAACTGATGAAGTAATTCAAAAAATAGAAGATTTGACGCATCTAGCTCCTTTGCATAATCCAGCAAACTTAGAGGGTATATTAGTAGCAAAAGAAAAAGCTCCTAACATAAAACAAATTGCAGTATTTGATACAGCTTTTCATTCTAAGATGCCTGAAGTTGCTTATCTTTATGCCTTGCCATATGAGATGTATGAAAAGCATAAAATAAGACGATATGGCTTTCACGGAACTTCTCACTCATACCTTTTAAAAGAGTGTGCACTACTTCTGAAAAAAGACACTGATGAAGTAAATATTATAACCTTGCATCTAGGTAATGGAGCAAGTGCTTGTGCTATAGAAAATGGTATAAGCATAGATACATCTATGGGGTTTACGCCATTAGAGGGTTTAGTTATGGGCACAAGATGTGGAGATATAGATCCTGCAATAATCTTCTTTATGCAAAGAGATTTGGGTTTTAGCATAAAAAGAATAGATGAGATGCTAAATAACAAATCAGGTTTACTCGGCATCTGTGATAGTAGCGATATAAGAGAAATCCTTGCAAATGATGATACTAAATCAAAACTGGCTATTGATATGATGGTTAGACGAGTTAAAAAATATATAGGTTCTTATATGGCACTTCTTGGTAGAGTAGATGCCATAGTCTTCAGTGGTGGTATAGGAGAAAATTCTGCATATATAAGAGATAGAATAATGGATAATGATTTGGCAAAGGGAGTACCTGTTTTTGTTATAAAAACAGATGAAGAACTTGAAATTGCAAGAGAGTGTTTAACGTATTTGAATTGATAAAGGGATTATTTGAGAGAAAAGTGTTTAAAAAGTGAAAGTTGAAAAGAACTTATAAAACTGCAGGCTAAAAGCCTGCAAAGATGTTACTAAAGAGGAGTTACGTTTTCAGCTTGAGGGCCATTTTGACCTTCGCCTACTTCGTATGTAACTTTTTGCCCTTCAGCAAGAGAAACACGTCCACCACCTGAGTGGTTTACTTGACGAAAGTGTACAAATACATCTTGTCCGCCATTATCTTGTTGGATAAATCCATAACCTTTTTCTTCATTAAACCATTTAACTGAACCGTCTAGTAATTCTGCCATTGCAAAACCTCTTGTATTAAAATATCACTTCGTGAGAGAAGTGGAGTCAAAAATTGGAGAGTCTTTAGGGTCACAATTTGCATAGCACAAAATTACACACTAAAGATGAACTCGAGCCTCATCTTTCATCAAAAGTATTATATCTTATATTTTTAAAAATTATGCAAAAAATATAAAATCTTCAAATTTTTGTGATACTGCCGATATATGTACTGTAATTAAAAGTAAAGGATATGCTATGAATGTATCGTCAAATATACCAAATATAAAAACAAATCAAAACACAACGAGTATCAAAACTAATTTTACTGAGAAAATCTCAAAAGAGGAAGCCGTTGAGCTAAGAGAGCAGATAACTAAGAATGCCCAAGAAATGATGCTTAGCTCTACTACTATTCAGAGTACTCTAGCGAGTAAAGGGGATGACTTTGCTTCGTTATATGAAGATTTTCAAGCCTTTTTGGGTGATATCGGTTACGAAGGTAAGCCTATAGCTGAACTCTCTAAAGAAGAAGCTGCTGAGCTTGTAAGTGAAGATGGACTCTTTGGTATAACACAAACTTCTGATCGTATTGCAGATTTTGTAATAAACGGATCAGGTGGTGATGAAAAACTTATGCGTGCTGGACGAGAAGGAATGCTTCTTGGATTTAAACAAGCAGAACAGATGTGGGGTGGAGAACTTCCTGAAATTTCACAACAAACTATGGCTAAATCAATTGAAAAAGTAGATAAAGCTATGCACGATTTAGGTTTTTCTATCTTAAATCAAGAAGCTTAGGAGTTAAATATGTTAAAGACATTAATAGAAATAGTTGAGATACAACTTTTTTATGCATCTCTTATCGTATTAGCGGGCGGGTATCTTATAAGTCCATATATTAGTTGATAGTTTAGGCAGGAATATCTAATCCAGTTGACTGAGTGGAAGTGTTGTTGCTTTTGTCTGCTTCGTTTTTATAAGTCTCTTTCCCCGTAACAGCTTCTTGTGCTTCGCGTGCGACTTGTTGTTGCGCTTTCATCATCATTACCATAGCGCTGGATGCTACAGCCAAGTCTTGTCCACTCGGGTCTGCTGGTGCAAGAGCAGATGCAATAACTGCTTGAGCATTTGCAATCGTTTCTTGTGGGGTTGAACCTGATTGGAATGAGACTGAGACTTCTCCACCTATGGCATACATCTTGCCATCAGGACCTTGTTGGTAAGTATAACTTGCAGCACCTGTAGAAGCACCACCACTCTGGTGTGCCGATTCGTGAGCACGAACTTCTGTATCTCTAGACTGAAGATCTAAAACTAATCGTTTTTCATCTTGGCTTAGTTCATCAGTAGATTTAGACTTTTCTACTGCCTTTTTCTCGTCAGGAGTCTCTTGTTCTTTATCATTTGTTTTTATTGAATAGTTTGAACCGATGTCGTATAAAGTGTTTAATCCGATATTCATAATGTAAATTATACATCCGTGTAAATTAAATTTGGCTATGATTACATAACTAAATAAAGATAGGAAAATTATGAAATTTGAATTAAAAGATGAATATATAGAGCTTTTTAAACTCTTAAAGGTTTTAGATTTGGTAGATAGTGGAGCGCATGCAAAGATGTTAATCGCAGATGGGTATGTTAAAAGAAATGGAGAAGTGGAGCTTAGAAAAAGAGCTAAGATAGTTTCAGGAGATATTATAGAGATAGCTGAAGTAGTGATTGAAGTTATTTAAATGAGATTTGCTCTTTTTATTCTTATATTTTTAGCTTTTGTAAGTATGTCTTCTTTGTATATTTCAGAGGAAGACAATAGTTT
>JAQIBW010000207.1 GCA_027858865.1 Sulfurimonas sp.
CTATGTACCAGTGAGACTCACCAAACATACTAATAAAGTCGCCTATTGGTTCGTAAGTTTTAACATCAGCTAAAAAGAATTTTGCTACACGTATATCAAGTGTAAAATATGAGACAAGCATAAGTGCTAAAAGAGTTAGTATATATGCTGCGTAAGCTTTTTTTGAAAAAATCATCTAAGACCTTGGTAGTTTTTACATGTAACTAGTTGTATGGTATTTACTTTTGAATTGTTTAACATTATATCAAATTCACTGTGTTTAATTACTTTAGAACATTTCATATATGCATCTATGTCTTTTGTAAAGGAGTGTGTATTTATAACAACTAAGTCTTTACCTAGTGGTTTATCTTTTTCCCAAACATCAAACTGATCATCTCTATCGTCAATGAGATAAAGAGCTGAATCGTAGTTTCTGTTGTAGTAGATAGCTCTAGATGCAAGAGTCCAGTTTGTAACTGCTACGGCTTGAGTAGAAGCATCTGTAATCTGCTCGTTTGCTTTTGACATAATTTTATCCCAACCATAGATATCACGATGATGAGATTGATAATCTGGTGAAGGCATAAATTTAAAACCAAGTTCCCCGTAGGCTAAAGCACTAATAATCAGTCCAAAACCTATGGCAAACTTTAGATACTTCTTAGAAATACTTAGCATGTAGTAAGCTCCAAGAGGGATGAAAAGCATATAAAAAAGAGCCGACCAGTGAGGTAGGGCAGTTTTATATAGAGATGCATAAGTGAAAAATGCAATCATAACTAAACCAAAGAGAGCTGTTAAAAAGAGAGTCGAGTTTTTACTTCTTAGAGCCTTGTACAGACCATAAAAAGCAAGTGGAGCTAGAAAAGGATTATAAGCGCCTATCTGTGCCCCTATGGAACTTGCAAATCCAGCCCAGTTAATAGTGTTGCTTCCTACTACATGAGCACTTTGATAAGCAAAGCTTGACCAATCATTTTGAATGTTCCAGATGATAACAGGAAGTATAATAATGGTAGCAATTATGATAGACGGAATGATTTTTGGCGTAATTAAAAGATCATATCTTTTTCTCATAAGAACATAGATGATTATAGGAAATATAAAAAGAACTGCCGTGTATTTTGAAAGACCCGCTAAACCTAAAAGCACTCCAAGTAAAATCCATATGGAAAGCTTGTTGTTTTTCTCGATTTCTATAACTGTAAAGATAATAGGAAGAATAAGTAAAAATAGCAGAGTATCAGGCATCAGCATAATAAACAGAGCATTAAACAAAAATGAGGCATGAAGTGCTAAAACTGCTATGAATGCTTCATTGGTATTTTTGTTAATGTCGTATATGAGTTTATATACAAAAATAGATGTCACAAAACCAATGATGATAGCTGCAACTCTAGCTCCAAACTCATTCGTTCCAAAGATAGAAGTAAAAATATACTGAATCCAGCCAACTAAAGGAGGATGATCAAAGTAACTTAAATCTAGGTTTAGAGCGTAAAGTACATAGTGAGCTTCATCAACGCCTAGCCCAACAGATGGAGCTAGAATGAGCCGCAAAACGGCTACGAAGCTTATAAAGAAAAGTAAGTTTTGGTGTTGTTTACTTATTAAGTTCATTAAGCTTTGGTTTTAGAGTGTTAAATACCCATTCTGGAGTTATTATTTGTATACATTGGTTGTCTGTACATGGTGTTTTTCTATGATTAGATGCACTAACACATGGGCTACAAGCCATACCTGCGTAGATAGGAGTAGTTGGTCCAAGTGAGCTGTAAAGTGCAGGAGTCTCTGGTCCAAAAAGAACAAAAGTATGCATATCTGTAATAGATGCAAAGTGAGCTGGTCCTGAGTCATTTGTAAGCATAAACTTACTTACACTGTAAAGAGCAGGGAGTTGTAAAAATTTAACAGCACCTGCAAAGTTAATACATCTCTCACTGCCAACATAACTGCAAAGCATCCCAGCACCTTCTTTTTCAGCCGGAGCACCAGTTAGTAAAATGATAGCATCTGAGTTATAGTCTAAAATAAGCTTGATAACGTCACCGTAGTTCTCTTTGTCCCATCTTCTTTGAGGAAGCAAGTCAGATGCGTTTGAGTTAACTAATATAACAGGATTTTTTTCTTTGTCAAAATCTTTAGACATCTGAGAAATAACATTGATAACAGCATCTTTTTCTTCATCGCTGATAGTAGCTTTTGCAATGATAATCTCACTATCAGGAATGACTCTTTTTGTAAATGGAAGTTCTTGTTTTTCACTAAGAAGAGCATCTACTAAAGATATGAAGTTTTTTGCAATATGTTGATGAGCATTGTAAGACACTTTTTTAGTTAAGAAGTCACCTCTGTAAAGTCCCTCGTTGTGAAATGCATGAAAACCTACGCGGTTAACCGCTCCACAAGTTGCAGTTAAGAGAGCTGTAAAACGAGAAAATAGTTCTAAGTCTATAACAGAATCGATTTCATTTTTACGACACCAGCTTAAAAAGCCTAAAGCACTTTTTGCAAGGTTGACAATAGAACTCTCATCAATAGTGTATATGTTCTCTTCTTTTACAGTTTCAAGAAGTTGCAGACTTACCTTGTTTTTAGAAAAAATTACAAAAAATAATTCGCCTTCAATGTTTGCTTTTATCTTTCTCATAGCAGGATCAACAATGATTGCACTACCCATCTCTGATAGTTCTATAAGAAGTACGTTCTTTGGTTTTATTTTTTTAGGTGTAACGAAAAAATCAACAGTTTTTTTAATAATAGTACCTAGAAATGTTAGTGGCACACCAGCGTAATGGTCGATATTTCTCATTGTATCTACATTCATAATAGTTATAGTTCCTTTAATTTGTTAGTTTTTTTAAGTTGCACGTTTGCTTTTTATCCAGAAGTACGAACCTGGGATTGAAGCTATCATAAGGAGTAGTCCGTAAAGAATACTCATGGCTAAGACTTTAGTTTCATCTGCTCCTACTAGCATAAAAATACCAACCATAGCACCTTCTCTAATCCCCCATCCAGCGAGTGAAATAGGAATAATAGTAAGTAGAAATACAGGTGGAATAGCTATAAGAAAAATCTGAAATGACATGTGGAAGTCAATACTTAGAGCAAGAGAATAGAGTGCTAAAACTGTCAGCAGATGCACACCAACAGAAATGGCGATATGTTTATAAAGAAGAGTTCTGTCTTTATATAGATTGTTTAATCTTCTAGCTAGTCTATGAAAAAGATCAAGACCCTTGTAGTTTGCTAAAAATTTAATCTTTTCAAGGTGAAAGAGGAGTGTAAAGCCGGTGATACCACTAAGAGTAATAAGTATGATAAGAAGAGAGAAGTCTCTGTCAAATGTACCAAAGAAAATAACTGTTGCAAGAAGGTTTAACACTAAAAGTCCAACAAGTCCAACAACTCTATCCACAAAAACACCATAAAAAGCATCTTTTTTATCATAACCTTTTTGAGTAAGATCTATAATACGAACAGCATCTCCACCAATACTACTTGGTAAGACTTGGTTAAAAAATGAAGCCTTAAAATAACTTTTTACATAATAAGATACACTCTCATTAAAAACTAGAAGTTTCATTATAAGTCGCCATCTGTAGGCTGCTACGTAAGTGCTCCCTAGTTGAAAAAGTAGGGCAATGAGGATTGTTCCGCCGTGGCTTTTGGCAAGTATTTCTATGAGATTTCTAAAATCTACATACTGAAATAGA
>JAQIBW010000314.1 GCA_027858865.1 Sulfurimonas sp.
TAAAGTCTACTTTTTTCTTTGCCTTGTAAACCCTTAATGTATATTTATATGCTACGTCATTAATGTTTTTTAATACTCTAAATTCATTAACTAAATAGCTTGTAGATTGTTTGTTATTCGATGCTTCTTTTATAATGTCTTCGATAATTTCATTTGTAATACGCTTATTATCTTTAATTTTATAAAACTGTGCATTTCGTGATAAAAAAATACTATTAATCATAATAATCCTAATATGGGTCTAACTATTTATTCAACATCATTATATATAGATTAAGCTTAAATCAATTAATTAACTATCATGGTTAATGATTGTTAATTAGGAGTATTTCTATAAAAACATGACAAATTGTCATATTTTTAAATATTTAACCTATTATTCTTAAAAATATGATGATTGTTAATTGTCTCACAGACAGATAACAGCTTCAAATGAGTGTTAGATGATACTTAAGCCAAAGGTTGAAAATGGTCTCTATTTCAAGAGAAAAATCTCAACTTATAACCAAGACCTTTAACATTTATGATTAATGTTTTAGAGGTTTTGCCTCTTAGACGTCTTACAAAAGTTCTAAGTCTCTCATCACTAACACTCTCAGCCCAGATGCTTATCTTTATGGTTTCATCGTCCAGTATGGTATTCTCATTTTCTACTAGCAAGGTTATAAACTTTTTCTCATTTTTTGAAAGTGCTACAAACCTAGATTCTCTGTAAAGAGCGTGGGTTGTCTTGTTAAAACTAAAACCGTCACAAAGCTCTACTGTCTTACTTCCAAGCTCATCTGCGATGCTAGATATGTACTCTAGTATTTCATCAGGCTCATAAGGCTTTAAAAAATACTTTGCTACTCCTACATCTATAGCATTGAAAAGTTTTTCTCTTTCACTAAATGCACTGAGAATGATTACGGGTACGTTAGGGTTTAGTTTTTTTAACTCTGCCGCCATTTCTAAACCTGTGAGTTTAGGCATATTGATATCTGTTATAACAATGTCAGGAGATATTTGTATGAACTTCTCTAATCCTTCTTTACCGTCTTTGGCAATAGTAAAGCTATGAAAACTATCTCCTATAGCTCCTTTTAAAAGTCTTGCTATATTTTCTTCATCTTCAACTAGAAGTACCCGTAGGCTTTTTAAGGATTTTTTTCTCATTATTTAGTCCTAAACCTTTGCCAAGGGTATTTTTATACTAAAGATTGTTATACCTTTCTTACTCGTCACATCCAAGTGACCTTCCATACCCTGTTCACAAATCATTTTTGACATAAAGAGACCAAGACCTGTTCCACTGCTTTGATGCTTAGTTGTAAAGTAAGGCTCAAAAATATTGTCAATGTTTTCTTTAGAGATTCCGCCTGCATTATCTTGAAGTTCTATAAGAGCAAAAGCATCTTCTTTTTTAGTTGTTATACTTATCTCTCGTATCAAGATGCTATTAGTCAAAAAGGCATCTTTTGCATTTTTTATGAGATTTATGATTACTTGAGTTAACTCATTTGAGATGCCAAGGACTCTTAGATCTTGGAAGTCTGTTTTTACACTTATCATCTCAGACTCTAGCATCTTGTCTAAAAGGCTTAGTGATTCGTTTATACTCTCACTTATGTTAAATGGATGTTTCTCTTTTTGAGGATTAAAAAAGTTTGTAAAGTCATCTATGGTCTGAGACATGTTTTTTATGATGTTCTTACTCTCACCGTAAAGCTCAGTTAGTTCTTTTGTCTCATTGTTAAGAGCTGCTTTTTTCATACTAAACATAGCTAAGCTTAACTCAGTTAGAGGTTGTCTCCACTGATGAGCGACGTTTGCCAGCATCTGACCAAGAGATGCTTGGCGAGACTGTAAGAACATCACTCTTTGCTTCTCTTCATTTTTAGAGACTTCATCTTCTACACGTTGCTCTAGTGTTTTGTTTAGCTCTTCTAACTCTTTTGTCTTGTCTTGAACTCTAATTTCAAGAGTTTTATTTAACTCTTCTAACTCTTGTTCTTTTTTTTGAAGCTGTTCTTTGTAAAAGACTTCTTTTGTGACATCGTAGCGAATAGCGATGAACTCCGCGATGTTATCTTCTTCGTCCAGTATGGGAATGACAGTTGTATTTACATAAAAAGTAGAACCGTCTTTTGCGAGGTTTTGAACAGTATCTTTATAGGTTTTTTTCTCTAGTATTGTGTCCCACAGAGCTTTAAATCTTGAAGCATCTACATCTGGATGTCTTACGATGTTGTGGTTTTTACCGATAAGTTCATCTTTAGAGTAGCCAGAAATCTTACAAAACTCATCATTTACAAATGTGATGATGCCTTCTACATCTGTTCTTGAGATAATATTGCTTTTTTCTATGGCTTCTTTGTACTGTTTTAACATGATGTGATTATATCACAGCATGTTTAGTGTGGACTTGATTAAAGATATGAT
>JAQIBW010000328.1 GCA_027858865.1 Sulfurimonas sp.
CTGGTATTAATCATTATTCAATTTGGGATAAAAAACATAAACCTATCTGTAATCCTGAGGGTATGGTGTTTATTCCAAAGCTAAAAGTATGGATTGATATTTATTTATGCAATAGTGAATGGGTAAACAATGGAACATCAAAAGCTGGGTTAAATATTCTTGCTGGAAGTAATAATAGGGGTAGAGTTAATCCAAAAGGAAATGATAATTTTCTATATTCAGATTTTCAAACTTTACTTAAAACAGAAAATAAAAGACTGATTACTTGGGATGAGTTTATTATTTCTATGAAAGGTGTAAAAGAATTTTCAAATGCCAATGATTTAGATAATGGAATAACTAAACATATTCGTGATTTTACATCTAAATATGGAATAGAACAAGCAACTGGTGTTCAATGGGTATGGGCTGCTGATAAGATAGATGATGAAAGAGCGGTGCTATTGGGCGGCTATAGTGACGGTTGTGTCAATGCCGGTAGTCGTACCTCGGGTTGGAGCGGCTATGTTTGGAGCTCGTATTGGAGCGTTGGTTGTCGTGCTGCTTGTGACCACTTGTAGCTTTAGGAATGAACGAAAGTGAGCGAATAATATAAGAAGTGTATGTTGTAGCTTCATAGAGCCTATTTTATAATAGGTTTTGTTGAAACTATGAGGGGTAACGGAACTAGTATTCATTCCCCTCATAGTTTCGCCACATTTAGAAATAAATCCAAATATGAGCAGGTATTATATCCCAGTTCTGCCCGTTCTTTGTTTAAGAATGCTCATATTTGGATGAACTTGGAGTAATATATGAGAGTACCAACAAAACAAGAGGCTGTAGTTTTTAAAGCTGCTTTTGAGTGCATTAGTAGAGTTGCAGCAGCACTACATTCTACAAGCAATATACATGAGATTAAAATATCTACTGATAGAGAGCTAAGTAACCCACCTATAAGGCTTATAAACCTTTTTATAGACAATGGTATACCAAAAATGCAAACTGATTACTGTATGCTTAATCAAGATAAAACACTGCATGAATTCACACAATACATCTTCAATAATAGACTACAGCCAAAAGATTTTATATTTTATGGTTTAGTCTGTACTAAAAAAGGAAAAGTTCAAGAATATACTTATCAGCATACAGATGATAGTAGGTATTCAGCATGAAAGAAATGTTAAAACAACTAAACCAAAGACCTATAGCATACTATCCAATATATAGAGATATTGCTGGTTCTACTACTGCTGGTATACTGCTATCTCAGTTGATGTACTGGTTCAGTAAACAAGATAAAATCTTTAAGACTGATAGTGAAATTATGAATGAAACATCACTTAGTGAAAATGAGTTAAGAACAGCAAAAAAACTAATCAAAAAACTTGATTTTATTACTGTTAAATTGGAGGGGTTACCAGCTAAAACTTACTATGAAATAGACTGGAAAACTTACCAAACTAGTTTAGTGAAATCCACGGAACTAGATAAGTTAAATTCACAAGACAGTGTTAGTGAAATTAACGAAACATTTAATGATAAATCTTTTGATACAGAGACTACTACAGAGACTACATACAGAGATATAGAAAAAGATAAAAAAGAAATTCCAATAATTTTAGAACTTTGGAATGCTACTGCTGAAGAGTTTGCACTTAACAAAATATCTAAGATAACTTCTAAGAGAAAAACCAAGCTTGTTACTAGACTAAATGAAAACAATAACTTTTTAGAAGATTTTAAAACTGCTATTGAAAATATAAGGTTAAGTAATTTTTTGAAAGGTAAGAACAATCGTAATTGGAAGATTGATTTTGATTGGTTAATTGCCAATGATACAAACTTCATAAAAGTTTTAGAGGGAAAATATACAGATGTAACTGCACCAGCTCAGCAAATGGACTTATCTAAATTTGGTCATAACAAGACTGAAGAGTTTATTGAAGCTAGTGTTATAGAGAGTTTGCCAGCTACTGGTGTTGAAGATAGATTATTCGGAGGTAACAAATGAACCGTGTACAGTATTTGCAACAAGCATTAGAAATAAATGAGATACAAGCAGATTTAC
>JAQIBW010000246.1 GCA_027858865.1 Sulfurimonas sp.
CCTTAAAGGACCTTAAATGGTAACTATGAAAGACTTATTAGAATGTGGTGTACACTTTGGACACCAAACTCGTCGTTGGAATCCGAAAATGAAAAAGTATATCTTCGGTGTTCGTAAAAATATCTATATTATTGACTTACAAAAAACTCTTCGTTATTTCCGTAATACATACACAATCGTTATGGATGCTGCAGCTGAAGGTCAAACAGTATTATTTGTTGGTACTAAAAAACAAGCTCGTAACTCTGTAAGAGATGCTGCTATCGCTTGTGGTATGCCATACGTAGATAACAGATGGTTAGGTGGTATGCTTACAAACTTCCCAACTATTCAAAAGTCTATCCGTAAACTTGATATTATTACTGAGATGCAAGAAAATGGTCAAATTGACCTTTTAACTAAAAAAGAAGCTTTAATGCTTGCTCGTAAAAAAGAAAAACTTTCTGCATACTTCGGTGGTATCCGTAACATGAAGCAACTTCCAGATATGTTATTTGTTGTAGATACAGTAAAAGAACACATCGCTGTTTTAGAAGCTAGATGTTTAGGTATCCCAGTTGTTGCTCCACTAGATACTAACTGTGACCCAGACCTTATCACTTACCCAATTCCTGGTAATGATGATGCAATCCGTTCAATTCAACTATTTTGTCGTGAAATGACTGCTGCAATCAACGAAGGTAAAGCTCTTAGAGATGCACCTGCTGAAGAAGAGCAAACTGAAGAAGTTGAGTCTGTAGAAGTAGCAGTAGAAGCTGAGGCGACTGAAGCTCCAGCTGCAACAGAGGAAGCATAATCATGGCAGTTACAGCAGCAATGGTTAAAGAGTTGCGTCAGGCAACTGATGCACCAATGATGGATTGTAAAAAAGTTTTGGTTGAAGCTGATGGAGACATGGCAAAAGCAACTGAGCTTTTAAAAGAACGTGGTATTGCTAAAGCAGCTAAAAAAGCTGATAGAGTTGCTGCAGAAGGTCTTGCTGGTTTTAAAATAGCTGATGACTTCTCTAAAGCTACTGTAGTTGAAATCAACTCTGAAACTGACTTCGTTGCTCAAAATGAAGGTTTCCAAAATCTTGTAAAAGATACGGTAACAGAGATTTATAACAACCAACCTGCTGATGTAGAAGCTTTAATGGCTAGTGATTTTGGAGCAACTTTTACAGCTGCTGTTACTAAAATCGGTGAGAAAATCGAAGTTCGTCGTTTTGGTACACTTACAGCTGACACTACAACTGCACTTAATGGTTATATTCACTCAAATAACCGTATAGCTGTTGTTTTAACTGCTAAATGTGATAGTGAAAAAACTGCTGAGGGTATGAGATCTGTACTTAAGCAAGTTGCTATGCATACATCTGCAATGAAACCAACAACACTGTCTTATAAAGATTTTGATGCTGAGTATGTTGCATCTGAGACTGTTGGAAGAATCGAAGTTATCAAAAAAGATAATGAAGAACTTTCACGTCTTAAAAAACCTCTTAAAAATGTACCTCAGTATATTTCTATGAGTCAATTAACTGAAGAAGTTTTAGCTCAGGCTGAAGCTGATATCAAAGCTGATTTAGCAGCTCAAGGTAAACCAGAAAAAATCTGGGACAAAATTGTTCCTGGTTCACTAGCGCGTTTTATCTCTGATAACACTACTTTAGATAAAGAGCAAGCTCTTCTTGACCAAAACTATGTTTTAGATGAGAAGTTAACAGTTGCACAAGCAATTGATGCTGCCGCTAAAGCACTTGGTGGTACTGCTGAGATTACTGAATTTATTCGCCTTGAAGTTGGTGAAGGAATCGAGAAAAAAGAAGACGATTTTGCTGCAGAAGTTGCAGCACAAATGAGTTAATTCTACTTTCCTACGCAAAAGCGTAGGAATTTCTATACATTACACTCTCTCATTACAAAATTTTAAACCAAAAAACTTATATTTAGTTACATTTGCTATAATCCTCTTATGAATTTATTATCAGCAAAAAATTTATCACACACCTTTGAGTATGAGTTATTCAACGATATATCTCTTGATCTAGATGAAAAAGAGTCTATTGCCATTATAGGTATCAGTGGAAGTGGTAAGTCTACACTCCTTCATATACTTTCAACTCTTTTAACTCCTGATAGTGGAAGTGTTACTATTTTTGATGAAGATGTTGCACAAATGAATAAAAAGAGATTAGCAAAGATAAAAAGAGACTCGCTCGGACTGGTTTTTCAGTCTCACTATCTTTTTAAAGGTTTCAGTGCAAAAGAGAACTTGGAAGTTGCAGCGATGTTGTCAAAACAAGATATAAATGATGACATACTAAAAAGACTCAACATATATGAAGCATTAAATCAAAAGGTTACAGAACTTTCAGGTGGGCAACAACAAAGAGTCTCTATAGCAAGGGTTCTTACTAAACAGCCTCGCATACTTTTTCTAGATGAGCCAACTGGAAACCTAGACAAAGCAACTGCAAGTGAAGTTATGAATATATTTTTTGAATATATTCAAAAAAAGAGTGCAGCTATGGTTCTTGTAACTCATGATGAAGAGTTGGCTTTTAAGTGTAAAAAAGTCTATAGATTGGAAAATAAAAAACTCATAGCAGTTAAGTGAGCAAAATGTAATGTTATCTTGGACAGATATTTTTAGCGACACTTATATAGTTGGCTTTATACTATTGTTCTTTCGTTTTGCAGCACTCTTTATGGCAACACCTATTTTTTCACATCAAAATATTCCTATGAATATAAAAGCTGCTATGGCATTCTTCTTTACAATAGTCTTCTACTCCTCTATGCCACCACTTCTGATTGATATTAATGTGCCTACTATAATACTAGCAATACTAAGTGAATTATTCTTTGGCTTAGCCATAGGTGTTGTTTTATTATTGGCTTACAATGTAATAACATTTGCCGGTGGACAGATATCTTTTATGATGGGTTTCTCAATGGCAAGTGCTATTGATCCTCAAAGTGGTGTTTCGATGCCGATAATCTCACAGTTTTTATCTCTTATGGGTTTGATGGTCTTGCTTGCCATGAACCTTCATCACTGGTTACTACTTTTTATAGATGCTTCACTTAGTAGTATACCTTTAGGTGGATTTTTATTGACTGAAGATCTTTTTAACTATATGATTAAAGCTGCCGCAAACATGTTTGTAGTTGGTTTCATGATAGCTTTTCCAATTATTGCTTTAACATTCTTACAAGATATTATATTTGGTATGCTAATGAATACGATGCCTCAATTCAACCTTCTTGTAATCGGGTTTCCGATTAAAATCATGGTTGCATTTATGGTTTTAATAGCAACCTTTGCTGCTACAATGTTGATTCTAAAAACACAAATGCAGGAAGCTTTTAACTATTTAGAGATGTTTTTTTAGTTTTTTTTGATACAATGATAAAACTTATGCCTCAAAGGAATAGACGTGAATATACTACTTTTAAATGATAATCCAGTAGTTACAAAACTAGTAACACTTAGCGCACAAAAGACTTCTGATGAACTAGATATTGTTTCTAGTGTAGAAGAAATTGAAGCTGGAACTTATGACTTATTTGTATTGGATGATACTATTTATAGTGAAGAAGTACTAACTGAAGTTAAAGAAAAAGTACAATTTAGCAAGTCATTATATATATGTTCACGTGACTCCGAAGAAATTGAAGGTTTTACATCTACTTTAAGAAAGCCATTTTTACCAACTGACCTGGTTGAACTTTTTGCTGCTTTAGGCAAAGAAACTGCTACGGATGATCTTGGTTCTGAAGAAGAATTGGACTTAACTGACTCTGTAGAAGATGTGACAGATGATAGTAAACTTTTAGAACTCGGGGATGATGACATTGATGATTTAAGTGATTTAGATGATCTTGAGGGACTGGATGATTTAGATGAACTTGAAGATACAGATGATGATGAAGACTTAGATGAGATGAGCTTGGATTTAGACGATATAGATTTAGAAGATGATACAGAACTGGATGAACTATCTTTAGATGATGATGATGATGATGTTGGAGAGAGTGTTTTAGATAAAGATGAACTACAGGAAGTTCAAGAGCTTTTAGAAGAGACTGAAGCTGAAGAATCAAAATCAGAAGATCTTGAAGATATGGACTTAGATCTTGATGATTTAGACCTAGACTTAGACTTAGAAGAAGATACCGATCTAGATGATGAGGAAGAACTAAGCGCAGAAGAACCTGAAGAAGAAAAAGAAAGTTCTGAAGTAGAAAGTCTGGATGATATGGACTTAGATATAGGTGATGACTTAGACCTAGATGAGCTTTCTCTTGACGATGAACTAAGTATAGAAGAACCTGAAGAAGAAAAAGAGAGTGCTGAAGCAGAAAGTCTGGATGATATGAATCTGGATGACTTAAACCTTGAAGATGATTTAGAGCTAGACTCAGAGTTAGAAGAAGCCAACGCTGATGAGTTAGATTTAGCTGAAGAAAGTGAAGTGAACACTAGCGATTTAAACGAAGATGAAGAAGCTGCAAACCTCGATGAACCAGAAAGTCTCGAAGCAGAAGTCAATGCTGATGAGTTGGATGAAACCAGCCTAGATGATGAAGTCGAAAGTCTCGAAGAGACGAACCCAGAAAGTGAACTAAACATAGACGATATCAAAGATGAAGATTTAGAGAGCGAGATAGAAAATGCTGTTCTTGGGCTTAGCGATGAAGATTTAGAGAGTGAGTTAGATGATGATTCGCTTCTAGATATAGCAGTAAGTGACATGGATGGATTAGAATCACTAAATGCAAGAGATATAAAACTGGCAATCGGTGAAGAAGTTGGCGAAGAAGTAGAGATCCAAGATATAGAACTAGAAGCATCTCAAGAACCTGAAGATATGGATATACAAAACAGAGAAATCACGCCGGACAATGAAGGTGTAGAATCTCTTAAAAAATTATTAGCAGCACTCTCAAATGCAGATGTAGCAGCATCAATGAAAGGCATGAAGATTAATATAAATATAACATTAGGTGACAAGTAGTGGATAAAAGTGGAGCAGTTTTAGTTCTTTCAGGCCCAAGTGGTGCTGGGAAAAGTTCATTATTAAATGAAATTATAGATGATATTGGAGAGTGTTACTTCTCTATTTCAACAACAACTCGTCCAATAAGAGCGGGTGAAGAAGAGGGTGTCCATTATCATTTCGTAAGCATTGAAGAGTTTAAGCAAGATATAGAAGATAATAACTTTTTGGAATATGCGCTTGTTCACGGAAACTATTACGGGACATCAATAAAGCCAGTTAGAAAAGCTTTAAATGCAGGAAAATTAGTTTTATTTGATATAGATGTTCAGGGAAATACAGCGGTTAATAATAGACTAGGCGATATTACAACTTCGGTATTTATTACTCCTCCAACACTCTCAGAACTAAAGAAAAGACTTGCAGGCCGCTCAACAGACTCACAAGAAGTTATGGACTCTCGTTTGAAAATGGCTAAGAGAGAGATACAAAGAATTAGTGAGTATGATTATCTGATTATAAACGATGATTTGAAAAGAGCTGCTGACTTATTGAGACAGATCGCTATCACTGCCAGAATGAAAACTTCAAATAATGAAGTCAATGATTTTGTACAAAAATGGGAAGATATAGAACAATAGTGATATATTAGTAAGAACGATAAGAGTATTTACAGCAAATAGTAGATATACTTTCGCATTAATTTTATAAAAAAAAGGAATATCATGGGCATGCCTGGTGGAACAGAACTATTAATAATATTTGGAATTATCGTACTTTTATTTGGTGCTAAAAAGATACCTGACTTAGCAAAAGGTCTTGGTAAAGGAATCAAAAACTTTAAAAGTGAAATGAAAGAGACAGATGAAGTTGAAACAGCATCTACAGAAGCTCCAAAAAAAGTAGAAGGTAGCGAAGAAGTTGCATCTACAGAAGCTCCAAAAACTACTAAAGAAGCATAATACTTGAAACAACGTGTATCGGCGCTTTTGCGCGAAAAGTTTGGTCGTGAAGTTGTTCTAGAAAAACCAAAAGACCGTGCATTCGGTCATTTTGCTACACCAATAGCTTTCTCTTTGGCTAAAGAACTTAGGAAATCTCCTATGGTTATAGCCCAAGATTTAGCTTCTTCATTTAATGAATCAGAAATATTTTCCAGTGTTGAATCAGTAAAAGGCTACTTGAACTTTCGCCTTAGTGAAGAGTTTTTAAGTGAGTATGGAGATTGGGCACTGCAAAACCAAAGTGAATTTGGCAAACAAGAGAAAAAAGATAAAATTCTTTTAGAATTTGTTAGTGCTAACCCTACCGGACCTCTTCATATTGGTCATGCGCGTGGCGCTGTTTACGGTGATACTCTTTACCGATTAGCAAAACATTTGGGTTATGATATTACAGCTGAGTATTATGTAAATGATGCCGGTAATCAAATAGATTTACTTGGTCTTTCAATCGCTCTTTATGGACGTGAAAATATACTTAAAGAGAGCGTTGAGTACCCTGAGAGTTATTACCGTGGTGAGTATTTAGAAGCTCTTGCTAATGGTGCAGTTGAAAAATTTGGTAAAGAGATTCTCAGTGATGAGTCTCGCTATAAAGAGTTAGCACTTTGGGCTAAAGATGGTGTTATGGAAATTGTAGTAGATTCTCTACGTGAACTAAACATACATTTTGATACTTTCGTAAATGAGTCATCTTTATACAGTGACTGGGATAGAGTTATGGGCAAAATGGGCGATGGCATCTATAAAAAAGATGACAAAGTCTGGATAGCATCAGAAGCTAAAGGCGATGATAACGATAGAGTTGTTGTTCGTGAAGATGGACGTCCTACTTACTTAGCTGGGGATATCGTTTATCACAATCAAAAGTTTGAGCGTGGATATGACCACTATATCAATATCTGGGGTGCTGACCATCACGGTTATATACCAAGAGTCAATGCTGCTGTTGAGTATTTAGGTTATGATAGTAATAAACTTGAAACACTACTTTCTCAGATGGTAAGTCTTCTCAAAAATGGTGAACCGTATAAGATGAGTAAACGTGCTGGTAATGTTATTCTTATGAGTGATATCGTTGAAGAGATAGGCTCAGATGCACTTAGATTTATCTTTGCATCTAAGAAGAGCGATACTGCTTTAGAGTTTGACCTAGCTGAGTTTAAAAAGCAGGATAGTTCAAACCCTATTTTTTATATACAGTATGCTCATGCTAGAATCCAGACGATTCTATCAAAAAGTAACTTCTCTAAAGAAGATATAAATGCTACTTCATTAAAGGGACTTGGTGAAAATGGAGACAGTCTTCTTTTTGATGCTCTTTTACTTCCAGAGATTATTGAAGATGCGTTTAGTTCTCGTCAGGTTCAAAAACTTCCTGATTATTTAAAAGCACTTGCTTCCGCGCTTCATAAGTTCTACTACGATTGTAGAATCATAGGAACTGATGATGAAGCAAAACTTTTAAAACTACTTTTAGTAGTTGCGTTATCATTAAAAACAGGTCTCTCCCTTCTAGGAATAGAAGCTAGAGACAGAATGGTTAAAGAGGAAGATTAGGATATAGTTCTTTTACTTCACCTAAGGAACTATTAGGAATCTGAATCAAGATGGGATTTTTTCTCCCATCGAGCCATGAAACTATTTTCTTCATCTCATTTAAACTCATAGAAGTACATCCTGCTGTAGAAGCTTTTTTTGATTTTTGTACATGTAAAAAGATACAAGATCCTGCTTGTTTTACTTGATTTTTATTATGTAAGACAAAAACTCCAAGTTCATATTGTTTATCATCTCTTCTCATTTGCTCAAAACTTTTTGGTTTTACTTTTGGCATCTCTATTATTTTGTTGTAATGTTTTGAGTCAGAATCATCAATACAGATTAGTCTTTTTGACAAGTGAAGGTATTTTAGGTTAAAACTCTGCTTTTTGTCATAACCAAAAGTAGAGCTTAGTTTGAAGATACCAGCAGGTGCTTTTTTATCACCCTCTTTTTTTAATGGTTCATTCTTTTTTTGTTTAAAATTAAACTCTCCTATTCCCCAGCCAAGCCCATTTTTCCCTATGTTTACATCAATTGTTTTTAAAACCTTTTTATCATCTTCATAACAACTAAGTTTTGCTCTTGAAGTATTGAAATCATCACTAACTACTAAGATGATTTGTTGTGAAGAAAATAAGGAATTTTGCAAAAATAGTAAGATTAAGAACGTTTTTATCATAATGTATGGTACTATTACTAATATATGAACCTAATTAATTTATGGAAAGATTTATGAGTATAAAAATAAGAAAAGCTTTAAGCCAGGACGCTCCTTTTTTAGCACAGATGATTTTACAAAGTTCTCGTGCAGATAAGCAGATAGGGATTTTTGATGTAATGTTTGGATCTAAAAGCGATAAAGAAACTTTAACAAATATAGAAAAACTAACAACCGCTACAGCAAAAAATTATTGCCATTTTAGTAATTTTTTAATTGCAGAAATAAATGGTGAAAGTGTTGGATCCTTATGTAGTTATGAACCTAGAATCTCAACTAAAGAAACATTCTTAGATTCACTAAAAGAGATAGGTTGTGATTCTAGTACAGAAGATTTTTTAGAGATTTTGGATTCTTGTGATTTTGAACTTAACAATAGAACTTTAATCTTTGATTTTATGGAAGAGATAGAAGGGCACATGGATGTAGGAATCCTAAAATCACTTATGCAAAAAAGTCTTCTTACTGCAAGACTTAAAGGCTATAGAATAGCACAAAGTATGGTAGAAATAGGCTCACTAGAAACATTGCTTTACTACAAAAAGCTAGGTTTTAAAGAAGTAAAACAAAAAGAGTGTGAACTCTACAAAGAGAAATTTGGCAGACCAGGCTTAGTCCTGTTAGCTTATGAGTTTTAATCATAGAGCCATCAGTTCTTTCTCTGTTACCATCTTTTTTTGCCATTGCCTTAGCTCTATATACAAGAAGTGTACTACTTTCACTTTTTAGTGGTATAGTCTTAGGTGTTTTTATTCTTAACGGTTTTGATGTCTTTGCATCTATTGAAGAAGTTTTTCTACTTTTTACATCACTACTTACAAAAGCTTGGATACTTAAAACCTTAGGCTTTGCTATATTGGTAGGAAGCATTATGGCTTTGATAGATAAGAGTGGTGGTATAAATGGTTTTGTTGATTTTATGCAAAATAGAGCAAAGCTAGTTAAGTCAGCAAGATCCTCTTTACTTCTTAGTTATATGGTTGGAGTATTTATCTTTATTGAGTCTTCTATAACCGCTTTAATCGCAGGAGCAGTAGGAAGACCATTTTGTGACAAATATAAAATACCGCAGGCTAAACTAGCTTTTGTATGTGACTCTACATCTGCCCCTATAAGCTCACTAATCATCTTAAATGGTTGGGGCGCACTTTTGCTTGGATTGATATCCACACAGATAACACATGGTGTGTTAGAAGCTAATGCCTTAGATCTTCTTATTGACTCTATATTTTATAATTTCTATGCCATGAGTGCATTAGTCATAACTTTTTTAGCAATATGGTTTAACATAGAGATAGGTCCGATGAAGCACGCTAAATATACGCCGATGACTACTCAAATGGAAATATTAAATCCTAAAAGTATGTTTTATATGCTTCTGCCTATTTTATTAATGATATTTTTTGTATTTATTTACTTGTATATTACAGGTGATGGACATATCTTAAAAGGCAGTGGTTCAAGTGCTATTTTTTATACTGTTTTAACTACTACTATTTTTACTCTCTTTTACTATGTGAGTACAAAAAATATGACTCTTATGACTTGGGGTAAAACAACTTTGCTAGGAGCTAAAAAACTATTTCCTATTGCCATGATTTTACTTTTTGCATTTGCTATCGGTGAAGTTACAAGTGAGCTAAAAACAGGACAATATCTAGCTTCATTAGCAAGTGAAAATCTTAGCGTCTACCTTACAGCAGTTGTGATATTTTTGCTTAGTTCACTTATATCTTTTTCAACAGGAACTAGTTGGGGAACATTTAGTATAATGATTCCCATAGCAGTACCCATGGCAGTTACGATGGATGCCAATGTTGCACTTACCATAGGTGCTGTAATTTCCGGAGGAATTTTTGGTGATCATTGTTCTCCAATCTCTGATACTACTATCATATCTTCAATGGCTAGTGACTGTGAAGTGATAGAACATGTTCAAACTCAGCTTCCTTATGCTCTTATTAGTGGAGTAATTACCCTTATATTATTTTTTATAGTTGCTTTTATTTATAATTAACATCTATTAAAAAAATAAAGTGATATACTATTTTAATGTAATGATGTTATGTTTTTAAAAATTATATTAAAGGATGATAAAGTGAAGATATTTGTGTTTATAATCGTTTTATTGCCATTTTGCCTATTTGCTGATATGACAAAATTAGAAAGTTTTGACTCGGAGTATGAAAAAGCTACTCAATTTTACAAGTCAAAAGATTACAAAGCTTCTTATAAGATTTTATCTAAGATATATCTTAACAAACTTTCAGATGCAAAGCTTAGTTTTTATCTGGGTCATTCAGCTTATGAGACAGGTCATTATGAGATAGCCTTAGCAGCCTTTGAGAGAGTTGAAATGCTAGAGCCCACAAACCTTAGAAACAAGCTTGAAAAAGCTAGAACTTTCTTTATGTTAAAGATGTATGAAGATGCTCAAAGCTCATTTGAAGAAGTTTTAGACAATCCTATGATTCCTAAAAATGTAAGAAGTAACATAGAATTATATCTTGCTAAAATAACAGGCGCGCAAAAAAAATCTTTTACTTATGCAACTATTAACATTGACTGGGTTTATGATTCAAATGTAAACTATGGATCACTAGATGATACTTACAACATCGGCTCAACCTCTTACCCAACAGCAGATGAGAAAACAGATAGAGCTATTCAAACATCCATAGACTTAATCAATATCTATGATTTTGGTGCTGCAAATGGTTTTGCCTTAAAAAATAGAGCCTTTGCTTATCTAAAAGATTATAGCAAAGAAAATGACTATGACATCGGTTACCTTTCCTATATGCCTTCTCTTTTGTATAAAGATAGTAAATATAGTGCTGAGATGATTATAGGTTTTGAAGCTATGACTTTAGGTAAAGAACTTTACTTAAAAAGTGTTCACTATATGCCAAAATTTGAGTATGCACATACAAATACTTTAAGAAGTATTATTTATTTTAAGTACCAAACAAAGTTTTTTCAACAAGCACTCCAGTCTGACCTTAACTCAAATCATTACGAACTCTCTTATGGACTTCAAAGTATATTAACACCTAGGTCTTACGTTCAAGCAAATATAGTAGGTATTAGAGAGAGAAAACATAAAGGTACAAGAATAGATGTTGATTATGATGAGTATAAACTAAACGCAGTTTATGCAAACCAGTTCTCAGCTGTTTACTCTGCTGAACTCTTTGGAGAGATAAAACAAAGAAACTATGAAGATTTTAGTACTTTATTTAACTCAATTCGCGAAGATGTGAGTAAAACACTAAGTTTAGGACTAAGCGCTAGAATACTACAAAGTTTACGTTTTAATGCAAAAGCAAGTTACAACAGAGTTGACTCAAATCAAAATGTGTTTAGTTATCAAAA
>JAQIBW010000189.1 GCA_027858865.1 Sulfurimonas sp.
CTAGAATAGAAAAAGAAAGATTTGTATATTTTTACAAAGATCAGATGACGAGTATTTATAACAAAGAATATTTAGGGTTCATATTGGCTTATAATGACACTAACAAGTTCAATGTTAAATGCATAAATGTGATTTATCTACATAATTTTTCTCAGTACAACACAAAATATGGCTGGGATGGTGGAGATAAGCTTTTAGAGAAATTTGCTGAGGAATTAAATAATATAAATACAAGTGATTATGTATTTAGAATTTATGGAGATGATTTTATTATACTAAATAAAGAACATTTTGAAATTGAGAAGTATATACCAAGTTTAGAAAAAATCTTAGCAGATACAGGAGTTACTCTTACTCATAAACATTTTGACATAAATAAAGAAAACATAACTTGCATCGAAGACTTGGAAGACTTACTTTAAAATATCTTTAGCTAGTTTAAACTGGTTTGCTGTCATTAAGTGAATCTTTGGATGATACTCTTTAAGCTCATCAAAAAGATTTTTACTAAGCTCAAATCCTACTTTATACTCTTCTTCTACGCCTTTCTCATTTGCAATTCTAAGAGCTTCTATCCAACTATCTGGAACATTGATTCCCGGAACATGAGCAGATAAAAATTGTGCAGTTCGGAGTTTTGTTATAGGAAAGAATCCTAAAATAAGCTCAGCACTTTTATTATCAGAACCAGACTCACGATTTGCAGCTTCTTTTAGTTCAAGTAACTGTTTCGCATTTTCTAAGTCATAAACAGGTTGAGTGATTATTCCAAGAGCACCGTGCTTTATTTTTTTCTGCATTTTCTTTTGCAGTGTCTTTGGATTTTTTGCGTAAGAGTTTACAACAGCAAAAGGGTATATTTCTTTTGGTTTTTGTGTAAAAGGTTTACCAGCATAGTCCATCCCTGAGTTGTAAGCTGCAATAATATCAAGTAAAAGAGAACTTTCAGACTCAAATACACCTTTTGCATTAGGTTGATCAGATATAGTTGCCGGATCACCAGTAAGTGCCAGTATAGCTCTGATATCCACTTCATTTGCACCCAATAAATCAGACTGTAGTGCTATTTTGTTTCTATCTCTCATGCTCATAGTTGCTATAACAGGTTTGTTAAATCTGTCTTGTAGCATCTTGGCTGCAAAAAGAGAGTTGTACTTTAGTTTTGCCAGTGGATTGTCAGTAGTTGAAAAACCATCTACATAGTTTTGTAACTCCAGTTCTTCTATCTTGTCTATAATAGGAGTGAAAGTAGGGGAGTGACCAGGGGTAGTTTCAAGTGTAATATATGTATCGTTTTTTAGCTTATTTATTAGTGTATCAAACAAAAAAAATCCTAAGTGGGTATAATTGCGATATTATAACAAAAGTGAGTTACATAGATGCTAAAACTAGCTGTATTTGATTTTGATTCAACATTGATGGATGGTGAAACTATTGATTTTTTTGCACAAGAATTGGGCTTTGGTGAAGAAGTTAGTCGTATAACTGAAGAGGCTATGTCTGGAAGACTTGATTTTTTTGAGTCACTGCAACAAAGAGTTAGACTCTTAAAAGGGCTTGACTTTAGTGTGGTTGAAAAGATAAGTCAAAACTTGCCATATATGCCAGGTGCGATAGAAACTATTGCTGAGCTTAAAAAAAGAGGTATGACAGTTGTTTGTTTTAGTGGTGGTTTTAGAACTGCTACATCTTATGCCAAAGATATACTAGGTTACGATGCAGACTTCTCAAACGCACTGCATCAAAAAGATGGAAAACTTACAGGACTTGTTGGCGGAGATATGATGTTTAACTTCTCAAAAGGTGACATGCTTGTTAGATTGCAAAATATTTTAGGCGTGTCTGAGGAAGAAACACTTGTATGTGGAGACGGAGCAAATGATCTGAGTATGTTTGCTCATGCTGGAACAAGAGTGGCTTTTTGTGCAAGAGAGATCTTGGAAAAAGAAGCAAATATAATAATAAAAGAGAAAAATTTAACACAAATATTGGAGAAAATATAATGCTAGAAAATTCAGTTTGGAAACAATACAACGAAGAAAATAACTTTAGACAGATGCTGGCTAGATTTTGTAAAATGGATATAGACATACTTATAGAAGATGATAAAATTTTATATGGTATATTGAAATCTAAACTTACAAAGAAGGAAATGAAACTATTTGCAATGGATAGTGCACAAACAGAGAATGAAGAACTAAAATCTGAACTTTCACTGAATGATGAAGAGCTAGAGAAGGCAAAATTTAAGCTATATAAGAAACTAAAACAAGATAAAGTTCGTTTGAGTTTTAGAGAATCTGCTTTAACATTTGATACATAACAAAATGTACTTACGCACTTCTTGCGTAAGCTTACTTCAAAATTATTTTAAATGAAACTCTTCTAGATTTATCCTTATCCTCAGTATTGCCTCTCATGATTTTTTTAGAATAACTAAGACCACCACCTTTTAAGATGTTTGTGAGCCAAGCCTGTTTCTTTAAATCTTGATTTTTAAATATGTAACTTAGTGTAGAGAATGAGCGATTCATTGATAGCTTTTCATTTTTTAGATATCTGTTTGTAAAATCAGCACTTCCCCATTCAGTAGATGTATGTCCATTTATCTCTAATGTATTTATGTACTCTTTATATCTATGTAAAAAAGGAATTAGTTTATCAGAAAATTTATCTAAATAAATCTTTTGCTCTTTTGTCAGTACATACTGCCCAACTTTAAAGTATAATCCACTATATATAAACTCAATGCTGAGATCTTGTTTGATTATAATCTTGCCAGATGCTATTTCATTTTTAAATAGTTTTAAAAGTTCTTCATATATGTTTACACTTTTCCTAGACTTTTGAGCAATAGTGCCATCTTTGTTTAACTTAACTACCCACATATTAGAATCTTGTGAATCTTCATATGTGTAAATACCTGCAGCAGCTGCTTGTGAATTATGAAGAATAGTTATTGCATTGAATATATCGTAGTTTTGCTCACCATAGTGTTCTTGGTAGAGCATCTCTAGCTCACTATCAAGCATCATAACTAGAGCATCTGTATTAAATGTATCTCGCACATATCCGACTCCAACAATAGAACCATCAGAGTACTCTTGTATATCTTTTAGAGCACTAGAGTAAGTAGTAAAAATCTTTTGATCTATGAGAACATTTTTTTGAAGATCAAACTTTATGAGTCTTATTTGATCTTTGTTCATATCATCTTTTTGAGTAAGTGAAACTAGAAAATTATTGTCTCTTAGTCTGATAATTTTATATGGAGTTATTACTTTATTAGCCTTATAATGTTTAAGCCAAATCTTGTTTCCATTTTCAGTGATTCGCATAAGAGTTACATTTTTATTTTTATCGTAACTAGTAGTGCTTAAAACAAGTATGGAACCATCAAACGCTTCTACAGCATCTATACCCCTGTCATCATACTCTGTTCCATATTTTTTGCTCCAGAGCTTTCTTCCGTCTTTTGAGAAGCGAGTTAAATATATATCATTAAGTCCAAGACCTGTTTCAAAGAGAGCATCGTGTTGTGAGCGAGAAGTTATAGATGATCCTATAGCTAATACACCACCATCACTGAGTTTAATAAGATTATTCATTTTATCGTAGTTTTTAGTTCCAAACGATTTGTTGAAAATTATATTTCCATTAGAATCTAGTTTTAATATTATTAAAGAACCATCAAGCGTATAACCACCTATAAAATAGCCGTTAGACGGTGTTTTAACGAGAGCAATAGCTTCACTAAAATGTGACATCTTTGTTGCTTTACTGAGTGTTATATCTGCATATTCATCAATCTTTAATAGATGCATCTGAGGGCCATGAGCATCTGCTATGCTTGATAAATAATCAAAGGCGTTGTAGTAAGTATTATTTTTATTAGAAGATGATTGTTTATAGTCTTTTGAAAAACCGACAGCACTTATATGTCTGTCATAATCCTCCGTTATATCAAATAAAGCATCATTAAATGGCTTATTTACAATAACTGAAAAGTCAGCACTTTTCGCCGTTAGAGAAGTTAGTAGTAAAAATAAAATAATGAAAATGCGCATATGACTACTTTTTTACTTATGTATAAGCAATAAATATTCCTAGTAGATATAATGAATGGAAAGATGTGTAAAAGTTTTTATAGAATTTTGTTATTCTGATATGCAAACACAGTTACGTCCACTATCTTTTGCCTTGTATAGTGCCTTATCGGCTCGTTCACACAAATCTTCAAATGATTCATTATCAAGTCTCTGAGCAACACCGAAGCTACATGTAACTTGTTTTACCGGTTCAATGGATATCTCCATGATTTTTTTTCTCAGCTTTTGTGCTAATTTTTCAGCTGATTCAAGATCAGTTTCTGTTGTAAATATGATAAACTCTTCCCCTCCCCATCGACCTATGAAGTCATTGGTACGTAGATTATTTTGAAGAGTATTTGCAAATGTTTTAATAACCATATCACCTACAGCATGACCATACTCATCATTTACTGCTTTGAATAGATCTATATCGCAAAAGATTATCGAGCACGGTGTATCATAACGAGTATTTCTGCTTATTTCTTTTTGTGTTGCGGCAGTAAAACTTCGTCTGTTCATAACTCCAGTCAGTAAATCGGTAGTAGCTAAGAACTCTTTCTCTTGAATAATCTTGTCAGTATAGTCAAGCAAATTATTAATTGAGTGGGATATTTTGCTAAATTCATCATTCGACCCAGTATTGATATGGACGTTAAAATTCTGTGTATCTTTTACTTTTCCCAATGACACGATTAAGATAGACAGAGCTTTTAGTATCCTAATAAGAGTAAAAATTGTTAGTAGCGTGACGATTGCCAATACTGCAAACATAAAAGTACCATACCAGAATAGATATTTTTCGTAATAAATGATTTTCTCTGATATATTATGTCTAATTTGATCAAAAATATCATTTTCTAAATTTTTCATAAGGTCTATTGCAATGGTCGCTTCGTTCCACCACATAGATTCATGGCTGGAAAGTAGAGTTCCATCTGATTTTATAACACTATCTATCTGTCTGTCTTATGCCCGAAAGGTACGCCTCATTCTCTATTTCAGACAACCAAGCTGAATTGTGAGTCTTTTCAAGATTAGTTTTAGAGATGGATTTGAATATTCTAAGATTATAAATAAAAACTCCATAGTAGTTATTAACATATCCAAAATCTTTTATAGAAAGTTTACCTTGTGTATATCCTAGATTAATAGTGGCACGAACCAAGCCTAAGTTTTCTCTGGCATTTGCAAGAAAATAGAGTGAATGCAGTTCATATGAAATATCTTCTGAATATTCTACAGATGACACTTTAAGAACTATTTGTTCTAGTAAGTTTTGTATAGCAGAAGTGTATTGTTCTTTAACCTCGTTCCAATCAGATTTTTTAGAATCTATGTGTTGGCGTACTGAAACTATTTGCTTATGTAAGTTAGTAAATAGTTCACCATCTTGTAAAAGCTCAGTATCGGTTAGTTTGTCCCATGTTGATTCTGTGATAGCTCGTTGTTTTATAAGCAAGTTTTGCATCTGAATATTGTTACCACTCAAGAGAGCTGCGGTTAGTCCACGTTCTTTTTGTAGTGTATGTATAAGTTCTGATATAGAATGTATTTCATTAATAAAAAGCACTGCGTTATTTGTTGTATTTAGTTTTTTATGAACATTGTTATATTCAATGTAAAAAGCAGCTGTCATTGCACTTACTGTAATTAAAGCAAGAAAAAAAATTCGGATACGTATACTTATCATTTCATAAAGCTAATATAAATTGTAGTTTTTTATTTTAGCATAATTTTATGAAATTTATCTATTACATAGCCTATTTTATGGTAATGCATGGTAATCATCTAGCAGCACGTTTAGATTGAATTTAGTACATTAAGGGAGAGTTTCACAATGGGTATAACATCTTTTCGTGCTTATAATTTTACTATATTTTGAGATGCAATCTTATGAAGTTTTTTTTACTTGGAGAAAAGCTATGATACTATATCTTTAAAATGTCTCTTTGAGACACTATTGCGTTACATATTTTTAGAAATACAGTAGTTATTGTCAGCTAATTATCTAGCTTATTTGGCTATATAATGACTGGTTTTTTTCAAAGATAGGCTCTTGCAGGTGCTAATTTAGTAAAGTGTCAGAGTTATATGAAGTAAGGGTGAATGTTAAAGTCCCCAATTAAGGGGACTAAGAAAACCTATCTTAGGTTTTCGAATGGTGCAGTTATAACTGCTTTTCTAGTTACAGTATAAGGAACTAATGCTGCTGCACGAGCTCTTTTAATTACTGATGAGATCATATCTTGGTGACGTTTACAGTTTCCAGTAAGACGACGAGGCATGATTTTATAACGCTCAGAAAGAGAGAAACGTAATGCTCCTACATCTTTATAATCCATAAAATCAACTTTTGATTCACAATATTTACAATATCTTTTTTTGTATTTTCTTTTTTCAGCCATGTTATTTCCTTTATTATCTATTTTCTAAAATGGAATTTCATCTTCATCGATGTCGATCACAGGAACAGAATCGCTACTTGGCATCTGACGACTTTGAGTATTCGCTTGGGGTTGGTAACTTTGCGTTTGTTGCTTCGGCTCGTTATTACCATAGCTTGGTTGTTGCTGTTGGTGATTTTGGGCTTGTTGACCTTGAGGTTGGTTGTAACTCTGTGCATCATTATTTTGTGCAGGAGCTTGATAACCACCACCTTGGTTGTCGCCTTTAGAGTCTAGCATCTGCATAGTTTCAACTGTTACAGAGTGTTTAGAGCGTTTTTGTCCATTTTGATCTGCCCATTGTTCAAAGTTTAGTCTTCCCTCAACCAGGATTTTACTCCCTTTACGAAGGTATTGGTTAGCAACTTCTGCGCTTCTAGCGAAGAAAGTGATGTCTACAAAGCATACTTCTTCTTTCTTCTCACCATTAGCAGTGAATTTACGGCTAGTTGCAATAGCAGTTTTAGCTATTCCCATACCACCTTGAGTATATCGAAGTTCGATATCTCTAGTTAAGTTTCCAACTAATATTACTTTATTAAACATGAGCTTTCCTTAATTTATTAGGCTTTGCTGATTACTCAGCTGCCGCTTTTTCAACTGCTGGAGTTTGGGCTACTGGAGCTTCTTCAACCACTGGTGTTTCAGCTACTGGAGCCTCAGTCACTGGAGCTTCTTCAACTGCTGGAGTTTCAGCTACTGGAGCTTCTTCTTTTACAGGTGCAGCTGCTTTTTTCTCAGCTTTTTGAACTAACTTATTCCATGCGATGATTTCACGATTTGTATCATATTTGATAGTTACAAAACGAAGAAGATCTTCATTAATACGGAAACGTCTTTCAATTTCACTAATTGCAGATGGAGCAATAGAGTAATAGATAATATGGTAGTAACCACGCTCATTTTTGTCAATTGGGTATGCTAGTTTTCTCATTCCCATAGAGTCTGTGATAGCGATTTCGCCACCGTTAGAAGTAATAATTTCTTCAATAGTATTGATGCTACTTTGAATTTCTTCAGCTGTAAATGTTGGTTTAACGATAACTAAGTTTTCGTAGTTTCTCATAGAGTATAATCTCCTTTTGGTATTTGCCGTTTTGGCGTTGTTTCCCTTTCGGATGTGTACATATCGCTAATTGCTAGTGATACAAAGAGAAAGGAACGCGGGATTATACATAAAGTATGCTTAAAAATAGCTCATTTCATTATTCCATGGCTATATGCAATATTAAGTACTATTTTTATTTTTTTAGATATAGTTATAAAAATTTTGGAGATTATAATTTAAATGGCAAAAAGAAAAAGAAAAAAATCCAGCAGTAATAATTTTTTAACATATGTAGCGTGGATTTTAGCAGTTATAGCTCTCGGTTTAGGTGCTCTTGTTGGTGGATACTATATAGGCTACGAAGATGCAACAAAAGATGTACAAAAACAAGTTAAAATTGATAAAAATAAAAGACTTTCTATGCTTAAAAAGCTAGAAGAAGCAAGTAGTAAAAAAGAGAAGCAAAGTGTAAATACAAGACTAAAGCATGTTCTTAAAAAAGAGCGTAAAGTTGACAAAGGTGCAGCTGCACATGAATATGGAGATGGAACTCTTCCAGAACCACCTAGAAGAGATTTTAAGAAAATCGCTTCTAGGCCTAAGTTAGCGATTATTATTGATGATGTAAGTGTAAGATCTCATGTAAATGCAATAAAAAGTTTAGGTATTCCTCTTACCATGTCATTTTTACCGCCAAGTAAGTTTCGCCCTAACTCTGCAAAACTTGCAGCTAAAGAGAGCTTCTATATGGTTCACTTGCCAATGGAAGCACAAAATTTTAGTGCTGAAGAGCCTATGACGCTTAGAATCAGTGATTCAGATGCAAAAATATCTCAAAGAATCAAGAATATTAAAAAATCATTTCCTAGAGTTTCTTATATAAATAATCATACAGGAAGTAAGTTTACATCAAATGAGCTTGCTATGAACCGTTTGATTTATGTGCTACAAGCACAAGATATAAACTTTATAGACAGTAGAACAACCGCAGAGACTAAAGCACCTAAAGTTATGAAAAACTTCGGACTTGAGTATGTTGCAAGAGATGTTTTTTTAGATCATGCTCCGGATAAAGCATCTATTGTTATTCAGATAAAAAGAGCAATAAAGATTGCAAAACTTCATGGAACAGCTATAGCTATCGGGCATCCACATGCAAATACACTTTTGGCGATTCATGAATCAGAAGGCTTATTTAAAGATGTAGACCTAGTCTATATTAACAGACTTTACTAGATGAGTTTAGTTCAAGAACATATTTTTGAACTTGAGGCTATGAAAAGCTATCCTAAAGAGCTTTTCTTTAGTGGTAATCTCGAACTTTTAAAAAAGACAAAAATCTCTATCGTTGGAAGTAGAAAACCTTCAGCATATTCTCGCTCACTTACTCATCAACTCTCATCTGCACTTTCAAAAAATGATATCTGTATTATTAGTGGTGGAGCAATGGGCATAGATGCTATAGCTCACAAAGGAGCTGGTGTGTCTAGTACAGTTTCAGTACTTCCTTGTGGCATAAATATTAAATATCCTGCCATTAATAAAAACTTACTTAACGATATAGAAAAAGAGGGACTTCTCCTAAGTCAGTTTAAGGATGATTTTCGTGCAACACCGTGGAGTTTTGTAGTAAGAAATGAACTTGTAGTTGCTCTTGGTGATGTCCTAGTTGTTGCAGAAGCTGAGTTAAATAGCGGTAGTATGAGAAGTATAGAATTTGCACTTAAGATGAACAAAGAGATATATGTTTTTGCTCATAGAGTAGGGCAAAGCTGTGCTACAAATGCTCTTTTACAATCAGGTAAAGCTAAAGCTATATACGACATAGATGAGTTTGTTGCAAAGTTTTCAAAAACTCAAGTTGATGTTTTAAACGTAGTTGATGACTTTACAGACTTTTGCAAAACAAATCCAACTTATGATGAGGCTTTGAAAAAATATCCAACTAAAATATTTGAAGCGGAACTAAGTGGAGAAATAATTATAGAAAATGGACGAGTACTCTCTAACTTATAAAATAAGCATTGCATCTCCATATGAATAAACTCTATACCTGTTTTTAATAGCCTCTGCATAAAGCATTTGAGCTTTTTCTACCCCTACAAAAGAAGATACAAGCATCAGCAGAGTTGACTTTGGCAGATGAAAGTTTGTAAGAAGGTGACTTACTCTTATGGGCTTGTTGTTGGGATGCAAAAAAAGATTTGCTTCTCCTTTTTGGATGTCTTTGTGTCTTGCGTAAAACTCAACTGTTCTTGTCGAGGTCGTTCCAACGCTAAGTATTGGTTTATTTGAGTCAAGTATCTCTTTGGCCTTATCTGAGATATCGTAATACTCAGAGTGCATAGGATGGTCAGTAATAGTATCAGCTTCTACAGGCTTAAAAGTACCGCTTCCAACATGTAAAGTTACAAACGCATGTTCATGGTTTTGACAAACTCTTTTATGTTGCCCCTCAGTAAAGTGAAGTGAAGCAGTGGGAGCTGCTACTGCTCCTTCTTCTCTTGCAAAAACACTTTGGTACTCTGTTTCATCTTGGGCATTATCTTCTCTTTGTATATATGGAGGAAGAGGGATATGACCGATTTTGTCTATGATAGGGAGCATATCTTCAAATCTTATAAGTTCTTCTTTTAGCAAGAAGTTAACAACTCTGCTTCCATCATCTTTTAACTCTTTTACAACTGCTTTAAGTCCTTCATCAAATAGTATTTGAGTGTCAACTTTTACTTTTCCACGAATATATACACTTATATTGTTAGCATCTAGTGGTCTGTTGATAAGAAGCTCTATTTTGCCACCACTTGGTTTATGTCCGTAAAGTCTTGCTTTTATAACCTTAGTGTCGTTAAAAATCAGTGCACAATCTTTGGGAATAAATTTTTCAAAATCATAAAAATGGGAGTGAGTTATTTCATTTGTTTTGCGGTTGTAAACTAAAAGTTTTGCTTTATCTCTGGGATGTACTGGATGCGAGGCTATGAGTTCATCAGGAAGTATGAAATCATAGCTAGAAGTTAGTAGTTCTGAGTTAGTCACTCTTTTTCTCTATAGCATCAGCTACTTCTTCATCTTCATCCTCGTCCTCATCATCCTCTTCTTCAAGTGGTGGAGCAGGATTTACCATTCTTACTATAAAAATAGATAAGCCATAAAGAATGATTAGTGGACCAGCCATTAGCAGTTGAGTTAAAATATCAGGAGGAGTTAGTAGAGCTGCAACAACAAAAATAATAATAACAGCATACTTGAAAAAGTCCTTCATCATTCGATCATCAATCATTCCAAGCAGTGCTAGAAAGTATGCAAAAATCGGTAACTCAAAAGCTAGACCAAATCCAAACATGATTTTTGTAAAAAAACCGACATAATCTTCTATGTTGATCAGAGGAGTAAATTTGAAACTACCAAAGGTTATGAGAAAATCAAATCCAAAAGGTGTAACTATATAGTAGGCAAATAAAACACCGATGAGAAACATAACTGTTCCACCAACTATAAAAGGTATAATCATCTTTTTTTCATTAGCATATAAACCTGGAGCAACAAATAACCATATTTGAGCAAGAATTATAGGTAAGGATGCAACTATAGCTGCAAAAAATGAAACTTTCAGTGCAACAAAGAAAGCTCCACCTACTTGAGAAGTAGTTATCATACCATCAGCTGCGTGAACTGATTTTTTGCCTACTTCAATAAGTGCAACATTTAATGGCTCGACCATCCAATTTAAAATCGGTTCATGAAAGTAGAACATGACAAAAAACATAACTATAAGGCTACCGGCTGATATACCTAATCTTTTTCTTAGCTCAACTAAGTGTGGTTTTAAATCATCAAACATCAGTGCTATCTTCTTTTTCTATTTTTTTCTTTTTAGGTTTTTTCTCAAAAGTTACTTTTTCAGGTTTAACAGACTCTTTTTTTACTTTTGATGCTGGTTCATCACCCAAAAAGTCATCATCTAAGTTTGTTAGAGAAGCTCCTAACTTTGTGACATCAGACGCTTTTTTTATCTCATTACTAGCACTTAAAAGCTCTTTCTTGTACGCCAGTGCTTCCTCTTTTATATCTGCAACATTCAACTCTTCTTCTAAAGAATCTTTAACTGTACCAATCGTTTTTTTAACACTTCTAAAAAATTTAGCTACTTCTACCATCGCACTAGGAAGTTTATCCGGACCTAGAAACAAGATGGCGATAACAGCAACAATTAGTATCTCTGTAAATCCCATTCCAAACATATTTAACCTTCAAAATTATAATTAAGTCCATGAGTTTAGCTAAAGAATGATTAAATATTCTTCAAGAAGTCAAGAAAAGTGTAATCTCATCAGCTAAAAGGTACTCGGGGTTATAAAATGTATCATTTTTAAGAAATAGTTTCTTCTCATCCACTAAGATTACTGCCCTTTTTTGCTCTTGCTCATTAAGAATACTAGCATCAAATCCAACACATGAACGAAGTCCTAAAAATATTTGTTCTATTTTTTTATCTTCAATTGATAGCTCTTCAACTCTTACATCAAGTGGATTTTTTATATAATTCTCAAGGACTGTAGTTGGGTAAAATCTTTGGAGTTCAAGTTTACCGACTGCACCGCTTCCTAATCCAATATAGTCTTTGTATTTCCAGTAACCTAGATTATGACTGCTTTGATACGTTCCAAAATTACTGATTTCATACTGCTTTAGTCCAGATTTTTCTATGGTTTCAAAAAGCCAATTTGTTAGCTTTAGAGTCTCTTTTGACATATGAGGTTTAGACTCAAAAGGTGTACCTTCTTCTATGGTAAGAGCATAAGCGCTAAGATGATTTATCGGTAGTGAAAAAGCTGTTTTTAAATCATGCTTTAAAAGCTCTTTAGTATCTCCAAGAGTTGCATATATCAAATCAAGTGAGATATTTTTATATCCAATCTCTTTTGCATTTATAATGGCATTTTTTGCATCTAGAGCTTGATGGGCACGATTTAGGAGTTTTAGTTTCTCAGGATTAAAACTTTGAACGCCAAAACTTATGCGGTTAACTCCAAGATCAAACATACCTTTTAACCACTCAAACGTAGCACTGTTGGGATTTGCTTCGCTGGTTATCTCTATGTTATTTTTGAGATATGGTTTTATTAAGCTAAATATTGGTTCATATAAATCTGGTGATACAGTAGAAGGTGTTCCTCCACCTATAAAAATGGATTCTATTGTTTGTACTTTGACGTCAAATATTTTAAGCTCAAAATCCAGTTGAGTCATAAGAGATTTCATGTACTCTTCTTTTAGGTGAAACTTGTCCACATAGGAATTAAAAGCACAATAAGAGCACTTTGAATCGCAAAATGGAATGTGAATATATAGTAACATTTATTATTGTCCTTGTAAGTCTGGAAGTATAGCAAAATTTTATATTCACAAAAAAATATGAT
>JAQIBW010000023.1 GCA_027858865.1 Sulfurimonas sp.
TTTTGCCAAAAAAATATTTGTGATGGTACCCTACAAGCCATCATAATAGTGTTAAAATTTGATATACTTGTGATAAATTTAGATTAATATTATTATTAAAGGTGTTATGTGGATAGTGAAATAATTTATTCTGCCCTCGGTATTGTTATTTTTATAATTATTGTAGTAATTACTATGCGTAGTAATGTAGTTGAAATAGTTCAAAGCAAAGAAGAAAAAAGAGCGGACATCATAAATGGGTACAAGCAAGAACTTAAAGTTGCTTTAGACCCATTAGAAGATGATGAGCAAGCAAGAGTTGCTAAAAAGAGTGAGATGTTAAAGAAGTTTAGTGGTGAACTTTCATTAAACATCTTTTTTGACAAAGACGAACTAAGAGAAATTATCTTAGAACTCTCTGCTTCTTAGTCTTGATATTGCATAAGCATATCATTTAGTAGAACAAATAGTTTGTCACTGTTCGCTTCCATCGTTCTTAAGTTCTCTACAATATTCTCTTCATTTTCTATTCTAGTATCTTCAGTTTTGTAATAAACAATACAGTTATGTACACTTTCATGAACTTGTTTATGTGGTGCAAGAGCTGCTTTATAAGCATTTGTATTTCCAAAACGCTCTTTACCATTACCCTCATACCATTTTCCAAGCCTACACTCTACATGAGAGCCAAATGACTTAGTGTTGTCGGCAGTTACAATGGAGTCATAAGCATTAGCTTTATAAATGATATGATCAATTTTAGCTAAAACAATAAATACTTTGTTTTCCATATTATTAATAACATTAGCCATCTCCACAGCATCTGAATTCATTTCACTCCTAGTAGAGTTGAAGTTATCCACAGAAGTAGAAGCCTCATCCGCAATAGAAGTCATTGTTTCTGATTTTTCCAAGATAATACTAGACTCTTGTTTCATAGAGTTAATGGAGATAGTTATCTCACTAGTCGCTTTTTGAGTTCTCTCTGCAAGTTTACGGACTTCATCAGCAACAACTGCAAAACCACGTCCATGCTCACCGGCACGAGCTGCTTCTATAGCCGCATTTAGGGCAAGTAGATTTGTCTGTTCAGCAATATCTTTAATTAGATCAACAACGGATGTTATCTCATTGGTTTTATCATTTAAGCCTTCTATAGATGTATTACTATCATTAATATGTTCAAGCAGTCCCTGTAGCTTTTCTAAAATATTTTCTACTGCACTCATTGAATCATTTGAAGTTTTAGCTGTATGTTTAGTAGTAGTTTGAACTTCACTTAACTCTTGAATTACACTAGACATTTCACCTTGAATGAGTCCTAGACCGTCACCGATACTACCAATAGATCTAACATTAGAGTTAAAATTGATAAGTTTTTGCTTTTCATGTGCTTCTTTCATTGCGCAGATACCGTCTTTTACATTATGTATTGCTTCAGCAAAATCTCCATGTAGTCCATCATCAGTAAGATTAAAATCAAAATCTCCTTGTGAAGCTTTGTTAACTGAAGTATTTATTCTTCCTGTTAAATCTTTGATTAAGTCTACTAACGTAGCAAGAAGATTTGTAATTTCATCCATCTCATTTCTAACAACCTTTCTTCTATCTATGTCAATAGATAAATCGCCGTTTGTTGTTATCTGAGCAATGATTTTTTTAACCCTGTCTATAGAATTTGATACACTATTTGATACATCCCTGGTAAGATACATACCAAATAAGACAACAAGAGCCGATATAATCGATATAAACAATAGTGATATCAGTGAAGCAGAAACCATAGAAGCTGCCATATCTAATGTGTAGTTGGCTAAAGTATCTTCAAACTGTTTTAGTTTATTGATTTTTTTAGTAATTGTTTTAAACCATACCGTAGCATCTACTCCAAACGCACTCTCTTTTGAAGAAGCTATTTGTCTGAACTTATTTACTTCTGCAAATGAACTATCAGATTTTGTTTTGTTATATGCTTCTTGCATATCGCTGTTTGCCGTATGCATAAAAAGGTTTGTCAATGCTTTTTGCTCAGAGACTAAAGAAGCAAACTTTGCTGATGTCGCTCTTGTAAAAGTATCCTTTGCAAAAACGCCTGATAAAACAGCTCTCTCTATACCAGCTCTCTCTTTAGCACTGATAAATATAACAAAACTATTGAAGTTAGTTCTTAAGTCTGCATCTTTTGGCATAGTTGAGAAATTAGAGATAGTATCGATGATTTTTTTGTTTAAAGCAGTGTAAAATTTAACTGCATCTTTTACCTGAGCACTTTGAGACTTAACTCTTGTTCTCATTGCCGGTATAGAATCTAGGGCTATCTCTTTTGTTACTCTATTTGTAGCATCTGAAGGATATTCACCAATATATGCTCTAAGTTCTTTTATCTTAGCATCACTAGATGTATGCTGCGCAGGAAGTATGTCAACAAACTTTGTTCCTTTGGAACCCAAGAATCCTGCACTAGCTCCTCTTTCTTTTTGCAGTTCATGTAAAACAGCACTCATCTTTACAGAGAGATGTATTAGAGAAGCAGTATCTTTTATGTTTTTATGATTGTTCCAATTAGCATAAGAAGATTTTACAGAGAAAACCATTATAACAGAGATAACTACAATACTTAAAAAAATCAGTTTTTTTCTAATTGTCATGTTGTTTAGCATTTTATATCCTTGGGTTTTAAACCAAATGCTGATTAAAAAATAGGATGAAAAAGCAAAGAAGTGCAACAAGAGAATCTTAAATTTATTTATAAATAAGATTCACAGCTTTCCGTCCTTATCTTACAATAAGTTTGGCTTATATAATAACTATGACGAGTATAATTGAAGTACAATTAAAATTGGATTAAATATTACAATTTTTTATAAATTTTTTA
>JAQIBW010000134.1 GCA_027858865.1 Sulfurimonas sp.
TGGAATTTCAAATAACATGTTCCTAGCTGTTGCTGCACTTATTGGTGCATATATGGCAATGAATATCGGGGCGAATGATGTTGCAAACAATGTCGGACCTGCTGTTGGTTCAAAAGCACTTACTCTTACAACTGCTATCTTAATTGCTGCTGTTTTTGAAGCTGCCGGTGCACTTATCGGTGGCGGGGAAGTTGTAAAGACTATTAAAAAAGGTATCATCGATATTTCTGCTTTTGGTGGAAATCCAGATCCATTCATCTGGGCAATGATGGCTGCACTTCTTGCAGCTGCACTATGGCTTAACTTTGCAACAATGATGCGTGCTCCTGTTTCAACCACTCACTCTATAGTTGGTGGGGTAATGGGTGCTGGTATAGCTGCTGCAGGATTTTCTATAGTATCTTGGACAACGATGGCAAAGATTGCAGCTTCTTGGGTAATTTCACCTGTTCTTGGTGGAATTATTGCGGCAGCTTTTCTTTTCTCAATCAAAAAATCTATTGTATTTAAAGCTGATAAAGTTAAAGCTGCTAAGCAGTATGTACCTATCTTTGTGGCAATAATGTCATGGGCATTTATTACATACTTAACTCTTAAAGGTCTTAAAAAAATATGGCCACAAGTTGTTGATACCCTCAATATGCTTCCACTTGTAGCAATTGAGATGACTGAAAAACCAACGCTTTCTACTGCTCTTACTTTTGGTCTAATTACTGCAGTAATTGTTTACTTTTCTGTTAAAGCTAAAGTTAGTTCAAACACAACAATGCTTGAAAATAACAAAGCTGCAGTAAATACTCTATTTACTATCCCTCTTATCTTTGCAGCGGCTCTTCTAAGTTTTGCTCACGGTGCGAATGATGTTGCAAATGCAATTGGACCCTTAGCAGCTATTAATGATGCCGTAGTAAATGGGGGTATATCTTCTAAAGCTTCTATCCCATTATGGGTAATGGGTGTCGGTGCTCTGGGTATTGCTCTTGGTCTTGCTCTTTATGGTCCTAAACTTATAAAAACTGTTGGAAGTGAAATTACTGAGCTTGATCAAATCAGAGCATTCTCTATAGCCATGGCTGCTGCTATTACAGTTATTGTAGCTTCCCAGCTTGGTCTTCCTGTAAGTTCTACTCACATCGCTATTGGTGGTGTATTTGGTGTTGGTTTCTTAAGAGAATGGTTACACTTAAATGAAGCTGGAAGAACAATTGAAGATGAATTGCAGGCTATTATTGATGAGAGAAAAAACCTTCACGCATATACTGCTGAACTTAAAACATTAGAAGCAAAAGATGCAAAAATTCAAGAAGATTATGAGAGAATTGTAGAACTATACAAATCTATCGCAGATGAAGAAAAACAAATTAAATTTGCTAAAAAAAGTATCAAAAAAACTAAAAAAGTAGAGTTTGTAAGAAGAGACGCTATTAAGAAAATCGTCACTGCATGGGTTGTTACTGTTCCAGCTGCAGCAGTTTTGGCAGCTGTACTATTTTTTATGATTAAAGGGATTATGGTTTAGATATCTGCTTCACACTTGACACAGTTTCTACCAGAATCTTTTGCAAGATATAGAGCTTTATCAGCTCTATCTATAGATTCTTGCATCTCCTCACCTTCTCTAACTTGAGAAACACCAAAACTGGCTGTAATTTTGCCTACAACATCTATACATAAATCTTCTATAGCTTTTCTTAACTTCTCAGCAATAGAAATAGCATGTTCAATATCAGCAGTCGGTAATATTATAAGAAACTCTTCGCCACCCCATCTGCATACAACATCAACATTTCTAAGTATTTTTAAAATAGTGTGAGAGACTTGGACAAGAGTTTTATCCCCTGCATTATGTCCATAAACATCATTTACTTTTTTAAAGTAATCAATATCTAATAGTATTAGAGACATATCATTATGTCTTTGAACCATAGACGTATATGAGGAGAGATATAACTGAGAGAACTTATGTCTATTGTAGAGTCCGGTCAATGAATCTGTAGATGCAATATTTTCGTACTCTATATTTTTATTTTGAAGCATTACATTTATTTCACTAAGTTCATCTTGATACTCTTTCATAAGTATTGCCCACTTAGAGTAAGAAAGAGATATTAACTCTTTTTGAGTAATTATTCCAGATAGCAAACCATTATCATCTACGACTATAACTCTTTTGTAATGTTTCTCTTTTATAAAACTAAGTGCTTCTCGGATTGATGAATTTTTATGAATAGAATCTACTGGAGATGACATATGTTGATTTATTTCTACATCCAAATCTGTTTTATTTTTAATAAGCCTCATAATATCTTTTGTTGTAAAAATACCAATAGGTTTTAAATCTTCTACTACGACTACATTATCATAAAAGTTGTTCACCATATCTTTTAATAAATGAGATATTTTCTCGTCTCTATTAACCCACTTCATTCTACGACCGAGTTTTAATAAGTCTTGCAGTCTATAATTATCCATCAGGGTATCAGGATCTATATTACTAGTAATATCTGTGTGTGTAACAAGACCATAAAGAGAGCCATCATCATTTACAACAGCTATATACTCAGTAGAATTATTTAAAAACTCTAAACTATTTAATATATTTTTATCTTTATTTATAATTGGTATTTTAGATAGATGCAAATCACATAGAGTTGAATCTCCACCTATATCTTTATCCTGTACATTTAAAATATCTATGATACTCATAATGTAAAAATCATTTGTATCTGTTACGATGATATTTCTATGCTCATGATGAAGCATTTTACTCATAGTTTCATCAAAAGTGCTATGGATATCTATGGAGACTACAGCAGTAGTAGCAATATCACCTATACTTGGAAACTTCATAATACTCCTTTAAGTTGCATCTAACGCCTGTTGAATTTTTATAGCTTGTACATGCTCAGCTACATCGTGAACACGAATGCTTGCAGCACCATTTCTTATTGCTTCTAAATGCAAAGCTAGTGTTGCAGGCAGTCTATCTTTTGGTAGAGACATAGATATTTTATCTATCATAGACTTTCTTGAAGCTCCAACCAAAAGTGATTTTTTCAAAGTTAAAAAATGCTCTAGATGCTTTATAAGTTCTAAATTATGTTCTAATGTCTGTCCAAAACCTACTCCGATAACAAGAGTAATATCTTTTACTCCAAAGCTCTCAGCCTTTTGGATTCTTTCCCCAAAAAATCATACACATCACTAAGAATATTTTCATATTTAGGAGCTACTTGCATTGTCTGTGGAGTTCCTTGCATATGCATTATTATAGCACGAGCATTGTAACTAGCACTTAACTTACAAATTTCATCATTGGCTAAACCGGTTATGTCATTAACTATTTTAAAACCACTATTTAAAGCATATTCTACAACTAGAGGTTCATAACTGTCTATACTAAAATCTACTTTTTCATAGAGCTTTTGTTCTTTAATAGTTTCAAGTATTGGTTTAACTCTTTGTAACTCTTCTCTAGCATCTACATGTCTAGCATCAGGAGCAGATGAAACTCCGCCTATGTCTATAATATCTGCTCCATCTTCTATCATTTTCTCAATAGCTGATACGGCATCACTGTTTACAAATCTACTACTAGAGAAAAAACTATCATCATTTGCATTTATCACACCCATGACTTCTATTGTTTTAGTTTTTTTTATCTTTATAAAATCTTCGAGTTTTTTGGCAAGAACTTTTAGTCCAAATGGTTGTGCCAACTCTTTTTTACTGAGATACTTTAGCTGTTGTGTTGTAGCTATCAAAATGCAGTTAACTGTAGGTGTAGCTGCTATGACAGTTCCCTTTGGTACAGCTAAATCAGCACCAACAGAAAGAGCATCTTGCTTTAAAATATTTGCTCCACCCACATGAAGATCTCTTATATAAATGATATGACTAGTCATTTTTGAAGCCAGTATATTAACTCCACCACTATCAACACCTAACTCTTTTAAATATTTTCTTGCATCTATATGATTTGAAAGATTCTCAATTTGCATCTATAAATCCCATAAGAATAAGTGCTAATACACTTTGTGGTCTAGAATTTAGTTCTAAAAGTCTATATGCCTTATCAAAATTATCTAACTGATTTTTAGATAGTATCAACATATCTACTACCGTAGCTCTATAATAAATAGCTTCTACTATTGCTTTTGCCTCATTTTTCTTTATGCGTGCATTTGTCTTTAAAAATGAAAAAACTCCGTCATAATCCAACTTTGCTATATTAAGCTCACACTCATGCGTAGTATGTGATGTTTGTCCTTTAAGGATTGGTAGTCTTGAGCGAACAGTAGGAAGAAGATTTGATTTTGTTGGAGAAATAATAATAAATTGTATATTTCTAGGAGGTTCTTCTAAAAGCTTCAGTAGTGAGTTTTGAGAAACTGCATTAAATTCTAATGCGCCTAGTAT
>JAQIBW010000149.1 GCA_027858865.1 Sulfurimonas sp.
GTTGCAACAGATAACTCTGCTGTTAGTCCCCCGTTAGATGCTGATGGTTTTTCACCACGAAGAAGAAGTCTCAGTGTATCATCCGCTTTTTCTTTTGGTGTTTTCTCTTCTATTTTAAACTGTTTAACTGTAACTATCTGCTCTGTTGTATGTTCTTTCGCATCCTGAGCTTTAAAAAGCGGTGTCTGTTTTGTAACTTCAACTTTATCTATATCTTTCGTTTTACTATGAGCTTTAATATCAACTTTAATATCAACTTTACTTTCATTCACTTCTTTTGTTGAAAGAGTTTTTACATCTGTTTTTTCACTAACAAGTGAGTTAGCTTTAATTTTAACTTCTTCTATACTCAGCTTAGAGATATCAATCCCAAAGTTTTTCGCTAAAGTAGCTAAACCTTTAAGTGTTTTTGGAAGTTCTTTTATTTGTGATTGTTTATATCCATCACTTTCTAAGATTTTTGACTTTAAATATTGTTTTGCATCTGATACTAAAGCTTTTATCTCGCTGTTAGTCATAGCCTGTGTGATTTTAGGATTTAATTCTAATGGTTCTTTTATATGTTCTAATACTATCTTCCCATCTTTAGTATCTTTACTGCCCTTTAAAAGAGAAAGCAGAGTATCAGTTTTTGAAGATGCTTTTACGTCAGATTTTACAACTTTTTCATCATTTAAAGATAGGACTAGAGCGCCATTTTGGACAACTTTACCATCTTTTTTACCTGCACCTTTTAAAAGCTCTGAAAAGGAAAGGGTTGGCTCTTCATTAGGAGTTGATAAACCCAGAGAGGAGGATGGGGCTACATCAGTTTTTGTTTCTAATGAAATCATCTTTAGCTCCTTATTAAGCCTAAAATAGGCAGTTTTCATATAATAAAGCATTAAGTATTCCAATATATTTTATCTTTGTATTAAATATATTTTGCTATAAGTCGATATTGTGGCTATGAAAAGAATAGTTTTCACTTTTATGCCAGTACTATTGTTTGCGATTAGCCCATTTGAGTCACCAAAGTCAAACATCTTTGAACTGTCTGCTTATGAGACGAAAAAGAGTGTTGAGAATGTTCAAGCAGCTAACAATGCGAAAATAAAATGCAGGTTAGTGTGTGATAAGAAGATTTATAAAGAGCAGAAAATATCCGATGCAATAGAATTTTATAAAAACTCTAAAGAGTACCAATTTAAGTAGGTATACCTACTGTAGCATATCCAGATAATCAAGATTTTTGTTACAAAAGTGTTTAACACTGGTTTGAAGGACATCAGTTACTTCCTCTGCACTCTCTCCATCTACTGGATAACTAATCAAAAATGAATTTAAAAACTTATCAAATTTAGTATCAAAGAGTTTTTTTACAATATCTGCACCATACTTATCAGTATATGGCAGAACAAAGAAATAGTCTTTTTTATAATTGGCAATAGTATCAGAAGTTCTAAGTATCTCTTTTAAAGCGTTATTTATTGCTTCATCTTCTATCTCACTAAGGTCACAATACAATATCGTGAAACTCTCAGCACGATTTTCATCCAGTCTATCAGCTATACCTATGTTTAAACGAAGAAGTTGTTTAAAATCTTCAAATTGAAAATGAATACCTGCCATAAAAAAGTTCCTTAATTTTATTTCATTAGTATAACTAAAAAATTATAAAAGGTTGAACTCGTTAGCTTCCTCTCGTGTCTCAAATGGTGAACCTTTTTGCTCTATACCATCATAAGAAATGCCATAAGTTTTAAGAGGGTCGGCTTTTGTATAACTTAGGATGATTTTTGTAGCCAGTTCTTTATCCGAATCACTTGCATCTTTACTAAGAAGAGCGTGAGGTCCAGGAACTCCTATAGTTCGTGCATGAAAAAACTTATCGTTGTCTATGTCTTTTAAAAAACCATTTTCTTCTTGGTTTCTCCCAACCACAAGTTTTGCACCATCACTTAAGCGAAGATGACGTCCAAACTTCATAACAGGAATATCTTTTACTTCAAACTTGTCATGTTTTACAAAATCAACAATTTTTTTAGCAAAATTTTCATCAGATAAAAGACATCCTCCACCAGGAGACTCAAAATCAGCAAGACCTATCTCTTTTGCTAACTCTAACTGTCTCTCACGACTTCTTCCGGTGATGCCTTCTAGCTTCTCTCTATCTACCCAACCTTTTGTCTCAGCGATAGTCGGAGTAAGCATTTTTGCAGACATCGGACGAAGTAAAAGCCCATCGCAGTTACTCTCGTTAAGAACTGTTTGAAGAGCATCTTTGTTTTGACTCATAGGACGCTGTCCCATAACTTCACCACTTATTAAAAAGCTTGCACCTTCCACTTCCATGATTCTTTTTGCAACAGCAAACATCTTGGCATGACAATCGATACAAGGATTGAAATTTTTTCCATAACCATGTTTTGGGTCAAATAAAACATCTTGTAAAAACTCACTCTGAATATCAATAATCTTAAATTCTGCACCAACTTGGTCGCACATGTTTTGCATATGTTCAAGTCTATCTTTTGTAGAGCCAAAACCTGTCGAGATATTTACAGCCAAGACATCAATACCTTGGTCTATTATTAGCTTCATTGCTAAGGTTGAGTCTAATCCACCACTAAAAAGTGCTATTGCTTTCATTTTTTTCCTTGATAAGGCACTAGTGCTGATTAATTCAACCAGTTCACTTCATTTTAATATTAAGATATTACCATTAAATAAACTAATACTAAACCTAATCTAAAACATGCTCTGTCTTTAACTCTCAAAAGTTACTAATTCACCTCGTTTGTGTTTTGAGATTTTTCCACGAAACATACGAATATAAAAAGCCTTTTGCTCAAAAGACATTGCTGTTTGCATATTTATTTTTCTTAACTCTCTTTCGTAGTGCTTAGTTAAAAATGTGATTAGTTCAGCTTTTAGGGACTCTTCATCTTTTAATGATTTTATCTGATCATCAACTGCTATTGCCATAAGTGAAGGTTCATCATTTTTTCCCTGCAAAGATAGCAAGAACTCTCTAGAATGAAATTGCAGTAATGAAGGGTCAAGTGCATCTAGCATCTGATCTATCAACTCAGGATGTTCTAAAACTGTCTTGATAAGACTAAGTTCCCACATATCTTTATGAGTGTTTTTTTGCATAAGTGGAGCATTTTTATCGGCCGGAGATTGTCCCATTCTAACAAGTGATGGACTAACACCTAACCCTCCCAAACGAGATGCTAAGAATGTTTTATACTCTTCTTGAAGAAGAGGAGAAAGGGTTTTTAAGTAAGCGATGCCTTCTTGCATACATGATTCTTTGGCTTTTGGATCACGTAAATCATAAAGTGAAAGGAGTTCCTCTAAAACAAATTCTATAAATGGCTTTGCATCTCTAATCATTGTAGCTAGCTCTTCTACATCTCCGTTATTTACCATATCGGCAGGGTCTAAACCATCTCCAAAGATAACAACACCGCCGTTAAATCCACCAGCACTAAGTAGTCTAGATGCTTTAAGCGCTGCTGCGCGTCCTGCCTTGTCTCCGTCATAGGCCATTATAACTTTTGGCTCACCCTTTCTTAAAAGAGGCAGATGCTCAGGAGTCAGAGCTGTTCCAAGTGTCGCTACAGCATTAGTAAATCCTGCTTGATGAAGCATAATAACATCAAGATAACCTTCTGTTATAATTATCTCTTTTGTTTTATGCACTGTTTGTTTGGCGTGATGGTATGCATATAAAAGACGAGACTTATTAAAAAATGCTGTCTCTGGAGAGTTTACATATTTTGCCTGATGTCCGGTTATAGTTCTACCACCAAAACCTACAATTGAACCATTAGCTGAGTGAATAGGGAAAGTTATACGCTCGATAAACCTTGCAAAATTTCTTCCGCCATCATAGCCAACAACACCCATATCCAAAGCTTCATTCATACTAAATAGCTGAGACTTTATGTAGTTGATAGTAGCATCTGACTCAGGGGCATAACCAATACCAAACTTTTCTACACTACTCTCATAGATGCCACGTTCTTTTATGTAAGCTAGTGCAGATTGTTTTGAAGTAAGTAAGTTTTGATACCACTCATCTAGTTTATCCATAACTTGTGAGCGAGGTTTGTTATGTTTGTTATCGGTGTGTGTTAGAGTAAAATTATAGTTATCTGCTAACTTTTCCAGTGCTTCAGGGTAGTTAAGCTTTTCATATTCCATAGTGAACTTGATGCTATCACCACCAGCTCCGCAGCCAAAACAGTGATAGATGCCCTTAGAGGGACTTACTACAAAAGATGGTGATTTTTCATCATGAAATGGGCAAGGTGCTTTATAATTTGCACCGGCTTTTTTCAGCTCCACATAAGAGCCTACAACATCAACAATATCAAGGCGTGCTTTTAGGGCTTCTATAGAGTCTTGGGTTATCATAAAAAGATTATACTTGATTGTGGTTTAAAACTATGTTGTTGTGGGGTTGTTAAAATGTGAATTACTAAAAAAGGCCTCTAAAGACCTATTTTAGCTGGAAGAATAAAATCAAATTTATATGATTAGTATAACTCTGAACTTGGATGATTAGGCTTGCTAATTGGCTCTTTAGTATCTTTAGTATCATAAGATACGATGTTGTTTGCCTGAAGAGCACCTAATGTTAACGCTATAAGTAAAATGATTTTTTTCATTTTATTTCCTTTGGTAAGAACGCATTACGCTCTAGTATTTTTAAATCAGACAAAGTTTATCCTATTTAAAAAAAGACTGTCTTGATATGAATCAATATTCACTATAAAATCTACATATTTGCTACATTTATTTACATTTAAAGCCTACTATAGAGTAAAGCTTTGTAAAGCACAAACATTATGCTATAATTCCTTTCCAAAAATTTTAAAGAAAGTGGGTGATGTGATATGCCAGGTATCGTACTACGTAGTGATGATAACTTTGATGCATCTTACCGCCGTTTCAAGAAGCAGACTGACCGTAACTTAATAGTTACCGAAGCTCGTGCTCGCCGTTTCCATGAAACGGAAACTGAAAAGCGTAAGAAGTTCAAAATAGCATCTCGTAAGAAAATGCTTAAGCGTCTTTATATGATGAGACGTTACGAATCACGCCTATAATAAGCTAAAGCCTTCGGGCTTAGTTTATCTTACTTAAAAAATTCTTCTTTTAAAACTAATCACAACTAATCACAAAATATATTTTTTAACGAAATTTTCATGATATAATATCCTCATCTTAATATTAGGTATTGTTATGAGTTCACTTTTTCTTCGTATGCGACTGGTTCACTGGATTGGTATAGTTCTTCTTATCGTAAATGCTTTTGTTTTTACAGATAACCTTATCTCTCAAATTATTCAAATAATAATTGCTGTTGTTATTGTTATTCATGACATAGATGAAAAAATCAATGGTGTTGATGTTGCTCAGAAAATAATACAAAGCCTCTCAAACTTTAAATCAGGAAAAAGAATAGATTTAAAACTCAACTTTTCCAAAGAATACCAACACATGGTTGAGCTTATTAATGAATTTATAGACAAGGTAAGTGAAGCTACAGAGCTTTCAGGGGTATCTAACGAAATCCAGTCAAAATTAAATCAACTTAGAGATTCTATTAAAACTTTAGAAGATGATTTTAATATAGGTGAAGATCTAACAACAAAAGTCTCCAATAAACTAGATACTATTACCGCTGAATCTGACAGCAATCTAGAATTTTCAAATGAAGTTCTAGAGAGTCTAA
>JAQIBW010000170.1 GCA_027858865.1 Sulfurimonas sp.
CAAAGCCTGCTTTACTACCCAAAAGCCCATTTAATCCAACGGCATAGGGATTTTCTTTATGTTCAAAAAATATTTTTCCTCTAAAACTATAGCCCAAAGGCGCATTAAGTATTTGTGCTAGTTGCATCACTTCATCAACTGCATAACGACATCCATGTCCGCAAAACAGCATCACTTTTTCATGCGAATTGATGATGCTTGCTAGTTCCTGTATGTCTTTATGAGCTGGAATTATTTTTGGTTGTGTATAGAAGTTTTTACTAGAAGAGTGCACAGATTCTATTTCGGCTGCAGCCACATCGCCTGGAAGCCCCAAAACTGCAACCCCTTTCTTACTTATGGCATGCTGGATTGCAGTTTGTACTCCATTTATGGCTTGCTTTGGAGTATTAGCTTGAAATACATATTTTGAACAATCCTGAAATAGAGATTCTACTCTTGTCTCTTGAAAGTTATCCAGACCCATTTTTTCAGTCAAAATAGTTGAGGCAATAGCAATAACAGGATTTTCAGATCTATTTGCATCATAGAGCCCATTGACTAAATGAACATGTCCAGGTCCACTACTTCCCATACAACAACCGATGCCATTTAACTCTGCTTCCATAGAAGCTGCATATGCGCCGGCTTCTTCATGTCTTACATGTATCCATTGAAGTCGGCCATCTCTTCGTACAGCGTCATTTACAGGGTTTAAACTATCACCTGTGACGCCATAAACTCTCTTTACACCTGCTTCTACAAGCATTTCTACAATTTGATCGGATACATTTTTTGACATAATTCGCCTTTATTGAAATTGAGTTATATATTTTTTCATCAGATTCTAGACTAATGACCTGTTTAACCTTGCAAAAGACTCGTTTATTGTGTTTCTAGAGCTATCAATATCGCCTTTGATTTGCTCCCAAAAATCTTCCATCTCTTCACTCAGCTCCGCCATAATCTGGAATCAATCAGTTTTTTTCTCTATGTATTTAGCCCCGTCATTGGCCTTGTCTTTGCTCCATTCAACACTGTCTTTCGTATCTTTTTTTGCGCCTTGCCATGTCTTACTGCAACCACTAGCCAAGAGTACTACAAACAGAAGTACTATAAATGTTAGACTTTTTTTCATTTTTGATCCTTTTTGATTTTACTGATGTTATCAGGAATATTTTTAGCATACACACGAAGTGAATCCCAACTGTTTTCAATATCTTTTTTTAGATGCCCCCAAGCACCTTCACCAACCTCACCGAGTTCACTCAGTTTTGATTGCACGATGGCGTAGTTTTTTTCGAGAGTTTCAATCTCCTGAGAGTAGCCGACTTGCATATCAGCAGTAGTGTTTTTTGCTTTTGATTTTAATACCGCTAGTTCGGACTTTACTAATTCCAACTGAGCCTCTATTTTTTGTTTATATGCATCTTTTGTGTTCATAGTACTTTCCTTTATCATGTAAGTTTAGAGGTTTTAGCATTTTATAAAGAGCCCTCTATAGATCTTTATAATCGCCTACCTTTGATAACACGAATCAAAATAGTCACAATTGCGATGACTAAGAGAATATGGATAAAACCTCCCATTGTGTATGAAGTGACAAGCCCTAAAATCCAAAGGACCATGAAAATTATTGCAACAGTTTCTAGCATACTATTTCTCCTTATTGTTAGTAAGATTTTGCAGAACATTGTCCTTAAAACCTTGTTTTGTAAAGCCTAAATATTTTTTTAAATCAATTTTTACGCAAAAGAAAAATGCCGACAAAAAAACTGACAGCTCCAAAAATATAATAAGTCATCACTTGATCTGTATCTGCACCTATAACAGCCTGTGTCACTTGTGAACCGATAGAACAGGATAACTGATAACCCAAAACCAACTCCTATGACTGTTGGACAAGACCTATAATCTTCGTTGTAAGTCCTAAACCTTTTTGCATATTGAACTCCTGTACTAAAAAGAGTTGAGATGTTGTAATATTGTAGACAACACTACTGTATCATAATATTTATTTTTAAACATCTAAATCAAGTTTTTCTAAATTCCGGAATTTAAATGACTTATTTTATGGGTTTACTCTCTGTCTCTTCTATAGTTGCACTTAATTTTTGAAACACCCCAAGCGCCACAATTAAAATCGCCGATACCACGATAAGTA